>DATGZW010000569.1:0-3625 GCA_035297005.1 Patescibacteria group bacterium | reverse complement strand
TGGTTTTCACCGATGCGCCGTTCCAACTGAAGCAATGGCGGGTCATCGACCAGCAGGGTCAGGCGACCACGGTGTCGCTGTTCGACACCCAAACCGGCGTGTCGCTCGACAAGCAGATGTTCCGCTTCAAGGATCCTAAATTCACCGGCAAGCCCGAACTGGGCACCCAAGGCAAGTAGGATGGCGCGGCGACCGGTCATTGGCCTGAACACCTGTTTCCGGACGACACACGGCACCGAGGAACTTCCCGTCCACCTTACCCCGCAGACTTATGTTGCGGCGGTGGCTAAGGCGGCGGGGGCGTTGCCGCTGTTGATCCCGGCATTGGGCGACGCTCTCGACCATGACGCCTTGCTCGACCGCATTGATGGGTTGCTGCTGACCGGCAGCCCGTCGAACGTCCATCCCAGCCTGTACGGCCAAGACAACGCCGAGCCCTGCCCGCCCTTCGACGCCGAGCGCGACGCCACCACCTTGCCGCTGATCCGCGCCGCCCTCGCCCGCGATTTGCCGATCCTGGCCATCTGCCGAGGCCTGCAGGAACTGAACGTCGCCTTGGGCGGCAGCTTGTTTCCGCACCTACATCGCATCGCGGGCCGGCTTGACCACCGCAGCGATCCCAACAAGAGCGTCAGGGAGCAATACTCCGCCCTCGCCCATCCGGTCAGCCTGACCCCTGGCGGCACTCTGCACGCCCTGACCGGGGTCAGCGAGTTGACGGTCAACTCGCTACACGGCCAAGGCATCGACCGCTTGGCCGTTGGCCTCTGCGTTGAAGCCACCGCCCCCGATGGACAAGTCGAAGCGGTGCGGGTGGCCGGTGCCCGCTTCGCCCTGGCCGTTCAATGGCACCCCGAATGGACGGCCACCACCGATCCGTTCTCGCGCGCCTTGTTCGCGGCGTTCGGAGCGGCGGCGCGGGGCTAAGGGGCAGTCCATGCACCTTCCTCATCCCACCTATGCTTTTGGGTAGGTTGAGGATAAAGACACCCTCCCCCACTTGTTGATGAGTATGGTCCGGTCGCAATGGCCGAGACCGCGGGAACGGTCTCCCCTGCCGTTCCCAAGGCTCCTCGCGGAGCACGGGCGCCCGGTTACCCCCCTGACCGGGCGCCTTCCTTTTGTGTGGCGGTCATTCCCGGACTATACTGCCGCCCACCCAAGCCCTTCACACAGGCGGACCCGCTCATGACCCATTTCGTCTTCCCCCCTGCCGCGCCGACCGTCCTGCCGGTTTCCGGCGGCGGCCTGTTCCCCGTTCGCCGTGTCTTCTGCGTCGGCCAGAACTATGCCGACCATGCCCGCGAGATGGGCGGCGACCCCAATCGCGAGCCGCCGTTCTTTTTCGCCAAGCCGGCCGACGCGGTGACCACCGCCCCGGTGGTGCCATTCGCCCCGGCCACCGAACGCCTGGATTATGAAGGCGAACTGGTGGTCGCCATCGGCACCGGCGGCGCCAACATCGATCCGGCCCGCGCTTTGGCCCATGTGTTCGGCTATACCGCCGGTTGCGACCTGACGCGGCGCGATTTGCAGGCCGCCGCCAAAAAGATCGGCCGCCCATGGGACATGGCCAAGGGCTTCGACCTGTCGGCCCCGATGGGGGCGTTGCATCTGGCCTCCGAGATCGGCCACCCGGCCAGCGGCACCATCAGCCTGACCGTCAACGGCGTCGAAAAGCAGCATGGCGATTTGTCGAACATGACGTGGTCGGTGTCCGAGATCATCGGCCACCTGTCGCGCTATGTGACCCTGGCCCCCGGCGATTTGATCTTCACCGGCACCCCCGCCGGAGTCGGCCCGCTGGCCAAGGGCGATGTTGTCGAAGTGCGCATCGACGCTGTGACCACCCACCAGTTCACGGTCGCCTGAGCGGTGCGTCTTGCCACTTGGAACGTCAACTCGGTCCGCCTGCGTCTGGAGCAACTGAAGCAGGTGGGCGAGCAACTGCGCCCCGACGTGCTGTGCCTGCAGGAAACCAAGGTCGTCGATGAATTGTTCCCGCGCGACGCCTTGGCCGAGATGGGCTATGCCCATGTCGCCATCTGCGGCATGAAGGGTTACAACGGCGTCGCCATCGCCTCGCGCCTGCCGCTGGAGGGAGTTCATAACCCCCGCTGGTGCGGACGCGAGGACTGCCGTCATCTGGTCGCCACCGTCGGCGGAGTCGAGGTGCATTGCCTTTATGTCCCCGCTGGCGGCGACATCCCCGATCCCGAGGTGAACGACAAGTTCGCCCACAAGCTGGCCTTCCTCGACGAAGTCACCGCCTGGTTCTCACGTGAGAGCAATGCTGGACGGCCAATGGCGCTGCTTGGCGACCTCAACATCGCTCCGCTGGAAACCGATGTGTGGTCGCATAAGCAATTGCTGAAAGTGGTCAGCCATACCCCGGTCGAAGTCGCCAAACTGGCCGAGCTTCAGGCCTCGCTCGATTGGGTCGATGCGGTACGGCATTTCGTCCCGCCGTCCGAGAAGCTGTATACGTGGTGGAGCTATCGCGCCGCCGACTGGGCCAAGGCCGATCGCGGTCGTCGTCTGGATCATATCTGGGTGACGCCGTCTTTGACCTCGCGTCTGGCTGGGTTCGAAATCATGAAAGCCACCCGCAGCTTCACCCCGCCATCGGATCACGTGCCGGTGATGGTGGAGCTGAGTTAGGGTGTTACCATACTGATACGATAACTGTTTATCGTCATGCGCGGGCTTGTCCCGCGTATCCACGCGGTCCAGCGAAACGACGGCCGGCAGCTTCCTGATTCGGCCGGATGTGCACGACGGCGTGGGTACCCGGCACAAGGCCGGGCACGACGATATTTAGGTGGTATGCCCCGCTAGGCCTCCAACCCCGCCAGCCGATAGCCGCCGGGTTCCGTCAGCACCACCGCATCGCCGCCTGTGTCCAGTTTACGGCGCAGGCGATAGATGTGGGTTTCCACCGTGTGGGTGGTCATGCCGGCGCTGTAGCCCCAGACCTCGCCCAACAGCTCGTCACGCGGCACCACGCGGGCACCGGCGCCGTGCAGATAGGCAAGGATGGCGACTTCCTTTTCCGTCAGCCGAATCCGCCCGCCCGCTCCGTCGACCATCAGCCGCGCCAAGGGATGGAACTGGAAGCCGCCGATGCGCAGCACCGTCTCGGCCGGCGGCTGGCGCAGGTGAAACTGTAGGCGGGCGGTCAGGACCGACAGACGGAAGGGCTTGACCAGACATTCGCTGGCCCCCGCCGCCAGCAAAGCCGAAGCCCCACCACCCAGCACCAGGATCGGGCCACGGAATCCGGCATCACGCAAGGCTCCGCACAGCGGGCCGGCCACACCGCCATCAGCCAGCACCAGATCGGCCAGCGGCACCGCCCATAGCGCCAGCGCCGCCACCGCCGATATTGCTTCGGACACGGCGAAGCCCTGCCCCGCCAACTGGTCGGCCAGGGAACGGCGAAGCAAATCGTCGGGCTCAACCAGAAGAATGCGCTTGGGAAGTTCTGTCATGCGGATGCGGGCGTTGCGTGATGCGGCGATCCGCATGCTATCCTATATGTCTTCGGGGCGAAACCTCCCGCCCCCCCTTTTTCGCCCGGACAAAAGCGGCTATGGTGCCGCGCCCTCCGGCCAAGTTTGAGTTT
>DATGZW010000568.1:0-4731 GCA_035297005.1 Patescibacteria group bacterium | reverse complement strand
GGCGGACTGGCCGAAACGGCTGCCGCCATCGGCCAAGCCGCCATTCAGCGCCGCCGCTCCGACCGGGTAGGTGATGGGGTCCGAGGCCATGGCGTTCAGATGAGACACCAGGCTTTTCACCATGTCCGAGGGGGAACTGGTGGTCATGCCCTTCATGTCGATGTTGATCATCGCAGGCGAGGCGGCGACAGCAGGGGGGCCAACGGAGGCGGCGACGGCATCGGAGTCAGCCGGCACGGCGGCGACGCTGCTGTTCAGGAAATTCACCTGCACGCCGCCGATGCTCAAATACGAGCCGACCGGCGGCAACTGGTTGAAATTGAGCTGCCCGGCCGAACTGAACACCTGATTGGTCGGCGGCACCGAGGTGGTGTAGTTGGTCATCGTCGCCACCGCCGAGCCGTCGGGCGGGGTGACGGCCAGGTTCCAGTCGTTGGTGGCGGTCTTGGTCCAGTTGAAGGCGGCATTGTGGGTGTTGCCCAGCGAGTCGTACAGCAGGACGTTGGTGCTATATGTGCCGTCGCCGCCGGTGGTGCTGGGAGCGGCGGTCGGCGAGTAGATCGGATCGCCGGAGGGCAGGTTGGCGGCCATGCTGATCGTGGTGCTGGCCTGCGCCGTGCCGCCGATGGCGTTGACGTTCAGCGGCTGCAATTCGGTGTCGCTGACGATGTTCTGGTTGACGTAGTGCATGCCGGAGGCCGTCTCATAGGCCTTCATATAGGTGTTGCCGTTGATCGTTTCGGCCCCAGGGGCGGCGGCGGCGCTGTTGTCGGTGGCGGTCAGCGGCCAGCCTTGCAGATAGAAGCCGGCGGCGTTCTGCAAATAGCCATTCTTGTCGGGCGTGAACGAACCGGCGCGGGTATAGGCGAACTGGCCGTCTTCGGTCGCCGGGGTGGCCGACGAGTTGACGATGAAGAAGCCCTGGCCCGACAACGCGATGTCGGTTGACGACGTGGTCGCCTGCAACAGGCCCTGGACGTCGATGCCGGCGTGCGGCTTGGACTGCACACCACCCGGCGAATATTCGGTGCTGGACACCTGCGAGGTCACCAGGGTCTGGAAATTGACCTGGGTTCCCTTGTAGCCGATGGTGTTGACGTTCGAAATGTTGTCGGAGATGGCGCCCATGGCGCTCGACTGAGCCGCAAGGCCCGAAACTCCCGAGAACAATGCACCTTATAAGCTCATTTCATCCTCCTATGCTGCCCGTCTGTCCGTTGCCCGTCGAGACTGACTCGGGCTGCGTAGATGTGGGGGATTGAGTTCAAGTTCCGGTCTTGCTGCTGCTGGACGCCGTGTTGCTGGCCGTCGACGAACTGGCGGAACTGGCAGAGGTGCCCATCGGCAGGGTGACCTTGATGACGCTGGCGAGCGGCATGTCGACGCCGTTCATGTAAAGCTGCACGTTGTTGCTGGCGTCCATGCCCATGCTGGTGACGACGCCGGAAACCGCCGCGTCAACCGTCGTGTTGGTGCCGTCGGTGCCGACCGAATTGATCGCCACCGTATAGGTGCCGTCCGACTGTTGAACGCCGTACATATTTTGGCCGTTCCACGAATAGGCATGGGTGCCGGCGGTGCTGTCTCCGGCGGCGGACGAGACGATGTTGCCTGCCGAGTCCGAAATGGTGATGGTGACTTTCGCGGAACCGGCCGGCGTCGTGTAATCCAGATTGGCCGCACCGCTTTGCAGCGGCAGCTGGGTGGAGACGCCCGTCACCGTGTTGCCCAGATAGGTCACGGCGCTGGCCATTTCGCTCGAATTGCTGGTGGCCAGCATCTTTTCAAGATTGGCGTTGATGTCGATCTGCTGCTGGACGGCGGCGAACTGCACCAACTGGTTGGTGAACTGCGAGCTGTCGGTCGGCGACAGCGGATCCTGGTTGTTCAACTGCGCGGTCAGCAGCGTCAGGAACGAGTTCATGTTGCCGGCAAGCGACTGCTGCGCAATGGCCGACTGGCTGGCCGAGGAGCTGGAGGCGACCGAGGTGGGGGAGGTGGAGTTGGTGGCGCTGGTGACGGTCATCGGGGTGGCCTCCGGATCAAACGTTGATATCAACGCCGCCGGCGGCGCTTAGGGCGCTCGAGCGGGTGGCGGCCATCGCGGCCGCATTATCAAGAAGAGTGTCGGCGTCGCTGCTCATATCGACGCCGCGAACGCGCTGATTGGTCTGTGCCTGGCCTTGCTGCCCTTGATTGGCCTGCTGCTGCTGCTGGTCGCTGCGCAGGTTGAAGGTCAAGGAGTTGGAGTCGGCATTCAAACCGGCGTCGCGCAGGGATTGCTGCAACGACGACGAGTCGTTCTTCAGCATTTGCAGCGTTTCCGGCCGGTCGGCGGTGACGGTGGCTTTGACCTGGCCGTCCTGCATTTCCAGCTTCACTTCGACGCGGCCCAGGCTTTCCGGGGTCATCTGAACGCTGATGGTGCTGGCGCCGGCCTTGATGCCGTTGAGGATCTGCACCTTGAGCTGCTCGGCCGGGGTGGCCGGAGTCTGCGGGCGCGCGGTCTGCGTCGCCGCCGAAGCCTTGGCGCTGTCGGTCTGGCTGGCCAGCGGCGTGCCCAGGGCGGCGGTTGGGGCGGTTTGCGGCGCGGCGGCACTGGTCGCGCTGGCGGCCGAGGTGGCGCCGATCGCCGCCGTCCCGGCGGTGGCCGAGGTGGTCGGCGCGGCAGCGGTTTGGGCGGCGGACGAGAAGGTGAACGCCGACTGCGCGGCGGCGGCCGGATCGAACGCGGCGGTGGCCGCCACGGCCGGTGCCGCTGCCGCGGCTGCCGTCGGGCTCGACTGCCCGGAGGCCGGGGTGCCGGAATTGTTGCCGGGCTGACCCAGGTCTTGTTGCTGCAAGCCGGACTGGGCCGAGGCGTCGGCCAGAACGGCGGCGCCGGGAACCAAACCGGCGGCGCTCTGCGGAGCAACGCCCGGCGCGGCGGCGGTGGCGACCTTCACGCTGACCGGGGTGGAGCCGGCGATGCGCGCCAGGTCTTCGGATTGGGCGCTGGCCGGGGTGTTGCTCTGAGCGGCATCGGGGGTCGCCGTCGCCGCCGTCGCGGCGGCCTTGGCGCTGGCCGGGCTGGCGGCGGTCGCGGACAGGGCGGCCTGGAACGTCGGGGTGGTGGTGTCGGCCGGTGCGGCTGCCGCGGTGTTGGCGGCGGCGGCAAGCGCGGCAGCCGGCGCGGTGGCGGATTGCGGCTGAGTGGCGGCGCCCGGAGCAGTCGGCGCGGCCAGCGTCTGGCCGGCGGCGGGGCCGACGGCAGGCTGGGCGGTCTGCGGCTGGGACGAGGCGGTGCCGCCGGTCGGCGCTTGCGGCGCGGTGGCGACCGGCTGGACCACCGGAACCAAGAGCGCCACGCCGGGAACGGCGATCGGGTCGGCGGTCTTGTCATCGTCCTGGGACGACGCGGCGGAACTGCTGCTTGCGCTGTCGTCGCTGTTCGACGAGGTCGCATTGTTGCTCTTGGCCGGGCGCGCCGGGGCGGCGGGCGCTGCCGGGGCGTTGTTCGACTGGGCGGCAGCCTGGGTGTCGTCGCTGCTGTTGTCGCTGTCACTGCTGCTGTCGCTGCTGGCCGAGGTCGGAGCCTGGTAGGGACGCGGCGCGGGGGCGGCGGAAGCCTGCTGCTGCGGCGCGGGCTGTGGCGTCGGGGCGGGCTGCGGCTGCGGGGCCAAGGCGACGGTGCTGGCGGCGTTCGAGGTCAGCGTCATCAAGGCTTGGGTCGCCATCATCGTGGCGCCCTGGGTTGAAACCTGGGGCTGTGTCAGCAACGCCGCAAACCCGCCAAAGCCAGTGGACGCGCTGGTCTGGGTGTCGCCGGAAACCGTCGATTGAGACTGGTCCCGCGTCCGGGTTGTTGTTGCGACTGCATTCACGTCCATGATTCTCGTCCCTTGCCAATCGGGTGACGCCACAATCAATGCAGAGAGCGTGCCAATCCCGCATTTCCGCCATTTATCGGGCGTCTCCAGCAGGCGATGCGGGGAAATGGCCGCAGTGGGGTGGGGTGGATCGGAAAATGTTGCCGGGCTGCGGAATATATTGCCCGCTTGCCTCTGCCGGAGAGCCTTGATCATGGGCAAAAAGCGCTTGCGCGACCATGGAGCGCAATGACAGAGTTCGTTGGGCCAAGACGGCGAGGCGGCGGCGGAAGTTGGTTTAACAGTTCGATCGATGAAATCATGACTCAAGCCTTTAACGAAGCTCGCGCCCTTTATTCCCGCGCTGATTTTGCCGGCAGTTTGAGCGCTTGCGAGAAAATACTTGAATCCGATCCGACCAACGCTCAAGCCCTGCACCTTGTCGGTCTGCTTTGTTATCGCGGCGGCGACATTGACGCGGCGATCGCCTTTTTCCAGAATTGCTTGCACCACCATCCCGCTTTCGCCGAGGCCTATTGCAACCTTGCCGTGATGCTGAAAAAAGTGGGGCGCGGCGAGGAGTCGCTGGAGGCCTATCGCCAAGGCCTCGCGCTCGATCCCAACGATCCCCAGGCGCAATATAACTATGGTGTCGCTTTACAGGCGGTAAACCGGTTCGACGAGGCGGCGCGGGCGCTACGCATCGCCGCCGCGCAGTCGCCCTATATGCCCGATGTTCACAACGTTCTGGGCGTGGTCGAGCGCCGCTTGGGCAATGCCGAGGCGGCGGTGGCCGCTTTCCGCAACAGCATTGCCGCACAGCCCGACGGCTTGGCCGCCTATCGCAACATGGCGGCAGTGCTGCGCCAGCTTGGCCGCGTGG
>DATGZW010000567.1:0-6212 GCA_035297005.1 Patescibacteria group bacterium | reverse complement strand
AGCTTGTCCCAGGCGCCGGACAGGGTCATCAGGCCGTTGATCATGCCACCCCAAGACGGCATCCACAGCATCACCGAGAAGGTCATGCCCAGGGTTTGCGCCCAGTCGGGGAGAGCAGTGTAGTGCAGATGGTGCGGACCGGCCCAGATGTACAGGAAGATCAGGGCCCAGAAGTGCACGATCGACAGACGGTAGGAATACACCGGACGTTCGGCGCGCTTCGGCACGAAGTAGTACATGATGCCAAGGAAGCCGGCGGTCAGGAAGAAGCCGACGGCGTTATGGCCGTACCACCACTGGGTCATCGCGTCCTGCACGCCCGAATAGATCTGGTAGGACTTCCACCAGGTGCCGCCGAAGATGGCGGTCGGGACGGCCAGGTTGTTGCCCAGGTGCAGCATGGCGATCGTGATGATCATGGCCAGGAAGAACCAGTTGGCAACATAGATATGGGGCTCTTTACGCTTGTACAGCGTGCCGACGAAAGCGACCAGGTAAGCGACCCAGACGACCGTCAGATAAAGGTCCAACCACCATTCCGGCTCGGCATACTCTTTGCCCTGGGACATGCCCAGAACGTAGCTGAGAGCAGCCAGCACGATGAAGAGGTTGTAGCTCCAGAAAATGAAGTTCCCAAGCACCGCGCCGCCCCACAGCGAAGCGCGACACGTGCGCTGCACAATGAAGAGAGAGGTGGCCATAAGAACATTGCCGCCGAAGGCGAAAATAACGGCGGAGGTATGAACCGGGCGAACGCGGCCGAACGAGAACCATTCGAGGTCCAGGTTCAAAACCGGGAAAGCCAACTGCCAGGCGATGAAGTCGCCCACCAGGAAACCGACAACGCCCCAAAAAGTCGCCGCAATGACGAATTTTTGAATGACGTTGTCGAAATAAGGCGTCGCGTCAGCGCTATGCGCCGTGGTCGCTTGGGTCATGCCGAACTCCTGTCTCGACCAACTAAGAAAAGTCTATGGGCGGAAACGAGCCCATCGCCGCGCTGCGGAAGAATTGTTTTCCCCCTCCCCCGCGGGGCGGCAGCCCTTCCGGAGACACGAGCCAAGAGCAGGCTCCCGTCACCGGGTCCGAGTCAGCCGAAATATGCCGGTTCCGTCCATCCCGGCCATTGATCTGGATCAAAGACAACCGCTTTTGTCCCACATCGGCAGGGGTTTTAACGAAAGTCCTGTGCTTCGCCCAGATTGGGGCATTTCCCGCGCACCCCAGTACACCCCTTGCAGGCCTCGCCGGCGGATGTACACTGCGGCGATGACAGCTATCATCGACACCCCCGCCCAACGCCCCGCGATCCACCTCATGGCCGGCCGCTCGCGCCGGTTCCGGGCTGGCCATCCCTGGGTCTTCTCCAACGAAATCGCCATGGACGCCGCCGCCAAGGCGCTGCCGCCCGGCACCCGGGTGACCATCATCGACGCCGGCGAAGAACGCCTGGGCGTCGGCACCTTCAACCCGCATTCGCTCATCAGCCTGCGCCTGCTGTCGCGCGATCCCGACGCGGTCATCGACCAGGCCTTCATCGCCGGCCTGCTGCGCCGCGCCGTGGCTTTGCGCGACTGTCTGATTGGCGCCCCCTGCTATCGGCTGATTCACGCCGAAGCCGACGGCTTGCCCGGCCTGATCATCGACCGCTATGGCGACGTCGTCGCCGTGCAGGCCAACACCGCCGGTATGGAACTGCTGCTGCCGGTGATCCTCGCCGCCCTCGACGAGGTACTGGCCCCCGCCGCCGTGGTGCTGAAGAACGAAAGCGCCGTGCGCAAGCTGGAAGGGCTGGAGCTTTACGACCGCGTGGTCAAAGGCGAGATCGCCGGCCCGGTCGAGTTGCAGGAAAACGGCGCCCGCTTCCTCGCCGATCTGGTCGATGGGCAGAAAACCGGCTGGTTCTACGACCAGCGCGACAACCGCGCCGCCGTCGCCGCTTTGGCCAAGGGCCGCAGCGTCATCGACTTCTATACCTATGCCGGCGGCTTCGCCGTGCAGGCCGCCTGCGCCGGAGCCACCCGCGTCGTCGCCGTCGACCGCTCGGAAGGCTCGCTGGCCCTGGCCACCCGCTCGGCGGCGCTGAACGAGGTCACCATCGAAGCGGTGCGCGCCGAATCCTTCGCCGAGATGGAGCGCCTGGCCGCCGCCGGGGCGAAATTCGGCGTGGTCGTCGCCGATCCTCCGGCCTTCGTCAAATCGAAGAAGGACATGGCCGCCGGAGCCAAGGGCTATCGCAAGATGACCCGTCTGGCCGCCGCACTGGTCGAACCGGGCGGCTTCCTGCTGGTGGCGTCGTGCTCGCACCATATGACGCCGGAGTCCTTCGCCGAGGAAGTCCGCCACGGCCTATCCAACGCCAGCCGCACCGGGCGCATCCTGCGCACAGCGGGGGCTGCGGGAGACCATCCGCTGCATCCCTATCTGCCGGAGAGCGCCTATCTGAAGGCGCTGCTGCTGCAACTGGACTGAGCCGTCACTCCGCCCCGTTCCGCCGCGCGATCATGAAAAGCCGGCGGAACGGGAACAGGGTGACGCCATTCCGCCCGCGCGGATAGGCGGTCGCCATGCGGCGGCGATAGTCCGCCAGGAACAACTCACGCTCGGCACCGTCCAAAGCGTCCAGCAACGGCTTCAGCGCCGTGCCGAGGGTCCATTGGAGCACTGCGTCCTCGCCCTCCAGAGCTTGCAGGTATTCGGCCTCCCACAGGTCACAGGCGGCACCCTGCCCACCCAGCAGCTCCCAATAGACAGCGGGCGGCTGCACTGGGCTTTCCCGCAGCAACGGCTCCAGACGCGCGCGCCACGGCCCCGACCGCGCCGCCTCGGCCATCCCGGTATGCGATGGAGCGCCGTGATTGCGCGGCATCTGCACCGCCAGAATACCGCTGCGGCTCAGGCTGCCCAGCAAGGCCGGGAACAGCCGGGGATGATCGCCCAGCCATTGCAGCGCCGCGTTCGAATAAATCACATCGGCGGGATGCTCGGCCCGCCAGGTCGCCAAATCGGCCTGCACCCATTCGACATCCGGCAGCGTGGCGCGGGCCTGTTCCAGCATTTCCGCCGAGGAATCGACGCCGACGATGCGCGCCAGAGGCCAGCGCAAACGCAACAGGCGGGTGACATTGCCGGCCCCGCAGCCAAGATCGTAAATTAATCGAGGAGCCTCGGCCTCGACCCGGTTCAGCAGATCAATGGCGGGACGCAGCCGATGTTCGGCGAATTTGAGGTACTGCGCGGGATTCCAGGTCAATAGAGGCTCCATGCTTGGCGATTGACTCTCGGGCGACAAGACCTTATACAGCGAGGCTTCGTTTTTAGTGAGCCCGTTCGGAGTTTGTCCCGTGAAGCGTACTTTCCAACCCAGCAAGCTCGTCCGCGCCCGTCGCCACGGTTTCCGCGCCCGCATGGCCACCGTTGGTGGCCGCCGCGTGATCGCCAACCGTCGTTCGCAGGGCCGCAAGAAGCTGTCCGCCTGATCCCCATGGGGGTCACGGTCGGGCGCCTGAAGAGGCGAGCGGAGTTTCTTCGCATCGCCGCTTTAAGGAAAAAGTGGGCGGCGCCCGGCCTGATACTACAGGCGGCGCCCGCGATCGACGTCACGCCGCCTTCGGGCGGCGCGTTCGTTCCTGAACCATCGTTGCGGGTCGGTTTCACCTGCAGCAAGAAAGTCGGCAATTCGGTGGCTCGCAATCGGGCCAAACGGCGGCTGCGTGCGGCTGCGGCCGAGATTTTGCCGCGTCTGGCGGTTCCCGGTTTCGACTACGTGCTGATTGGCCGTCAAGAAACTCTGCGCCGTCCCTACGCTCTTCTCTTGCAGGATTTGCAAACCGCGTTAAAACGTGTGGGAACGCTCCGCGAAGAAAGCGGCAGCGCCATTGGCACGTCTACGCGGCAAGAGGGTTCATGACTCCGGCAAGTGCGGTCCTTCGCGGCTTGATCCGCGCCTATCAGCTTCTGATATCGCCGATTCTGCCGGCGAACAGCTGCCGCTTCTTGCCCAGTTGCTCGGCCTATGGCATGGACGCGATCACCAAACACGGTGCTCTGCGCGGAAGCTGGCTGACGTTGCGCCGCCTTCTGCGCTGCCATCCCTGGGGCGGCTCCGGCTATGATCCGGTGCCCGACCCGTCTATTCCTCACGGGCACGGCTGCTGCCCGCCGCGCTCCCGCTAACTCCGGCCCTACCGGAAAGAAAGTCATGAACGAACAGCGCAACATCCTTTTGGCGATCGTCCTGTCGGTTGGCATTTTGCTCGGCTGGCAGTTCTTCTCGGCCAAGCGCCAAGCGCTCCAGCCGCAGCCGCAGCAGGTCGCAGCGACGCCTTCGGCGGCTCCCGGCTCTCCCGCCGGCTCGGCTCCCAGCGCGCCTGGGCTGGCCCCCGCAGCTGTCGCCACGCCGGAAAGCCGCGCCGCCGCTCTGGCCGCCGCGCCGCGCGTCCATATCAGCACGCCCAGCCTGCATGGCTCGATCTCGCTGCAGGGCGGACGCATCGACGATCTGACGTTGGTCCAGTTCCACGAGGAACCCGACCCCAGCAGCCCGGAAGTCACCCTGCTGTCGCCCGCCACCGGTGCCGGCGCCTATTATGCCGAGTTCGGCTGGGTGCCCGCCGACGCCAAGACCGCCGTTCCCAATGCCGACACCCGTTGGACCGCCAACGGCCAGTCGCTGACCCCCGACAGCCCCGTGGTGCTGACCTGGGACAACGGCCAGGGCCTGCGCTTCACCCGCACCTACACGGTCGATGAGAACTACATGTTCGGCGTCAGCCAGACCGTGCAGAACACCGGGACCGAGGCGGTCAGCCTGTTCCCCTATGGTTTGGTGTCGCGCTGGGGCACGCCGAAGACCCAGGACATCTATATCCTGCATGAAGGCCCGTTGGGCGTGCTCGACGGCACTCTCAAGGAAGCCAAGTACAAGAAGCTGCGGGAAGACGAGCACGTCATCACCGAAAAGAGCAAGGGCGGCTGGATCGGTATCACCGACAAATACTGGCTGACCGCGCTGATTCCCGATCAGGCGACCGATATCGACGCCCGCATGAGCTGGCGTTCGGTCGATGCGCTCGACCGCTACCAGACCGACTGGTTGGGTGCGGCTGTCGCCGTCGCCCCCGGTGCGACCATCGAAAGCACCAGCCATTTCTTCGCCGGCGCCAAGCAGCTAAGCAAGCTTGACGCCTATGGCGAGAAGCTGGGCATCCCCCGCTTCGATCTGGCCATCGATTTCGGCTGGTTCTATTTCATGACCAAGCCGTTTTTCTATTTCCTGCGCTTCATCCACTCGCATGTCGGCAATTTCGGCATCTCCATCCTGATCTTCACCGTGGTCGTCAAGGGCCTGTTCTTCCCACTGGCCAGCAAGTCCTACCGCTCGATGAGCAAGATGAAGAAGCTTCAGCCCGAGGTGAAGGCGCTGCAGGAGAAGTTCGGCGACGACAAGGCCCGGCTGAACCAGGAGATGATGGCCCTCTACAAGCGTGAGAAGGCCAATCCGGTGGCGGGCTGCCTGCCCATCCTGATCCAGATCCCGGTGTTCTTCTCGCTGTACAAGGTGCTCTACGTCACCATCGAGATGCGCCAAGCGCCGTTCTTTGGCTGGATCAAGGATCTGTCGGTCCCCGACCCCACCACCTTGTTCAACCTGTTCGGCCTGATCCCGTTCACTCCGCCGACCTTCCTGCATATCGGCGTGTGGCCGCTGATCATGGGCGTGACCATGTTTCTGCAGCAAAAGCTGAACCCGCAGCCGGCCGACCCGATCCAGGCCAAGATGTTCACCTTCCTGCCGCTGGTGTTCACCTTCATGCTGGCCAACTTCCCCGCCGGTCTGGTCATCTATTGGGCCTGGAGCAACACCCTGTCGATCGCCCAGCAATGGCTGATCATGCGTCAGACCGCGAAGTGAGCCAGGACATGATCCCCGAAGACGGTTCCGAGGACTGCTGCGAGCCCGTGGAAACCGAAGCGGAAAAGGCGGCCCGCATCGAAGCGGGCCGGCTTCTCTTCGCCAAGGAATGCGGTTTCGCCACCGGCACCTCGACCCTGGACCGGCTGCCCGAGGCGCGGCTGCCCGAGGTCGCCTTCGCCGGCCGCTCGAATGTCGGCAAGTCCAGCCTGATCAACGCCCTGACCGGCCGCAACACCCTGGCCCGGACATCGAACACGCCCGGCCGCACGCAGCAAATCAACTTCTTCGATTTGGG
>DATGZW010000566.1:0-3204 GCA_035297005.1 Patescibacteria group bacterium | reverse complement strand
GCCGCTGGCCTTGGGCACCGGCGATGGCGCCGAGTTTCGTCGGCCGCTGGGCATTTCCATCGTCGGCGGCTTGATCATCAGCCAGATGCTGACGCTTTACACCACGCCGGTTGTCTATCTTTATCTCGACCGCTTTCAGATATGGTTGCGCCGAGTCTCCCGTCCGCGCTCAGGGGAAGTTCTATGAAGTCTATCCATGCGAGTATCGCCTCAGCGCTTGCCGGGGTGATGCTGCTGTCCGCCTGCGAGGTCGGGCCGGATTACGAGCGTCCGCCCGTCGAGGTTCCCAAGGCTTATAAGGAACAAGGCGAGTGGAAGCCGGGCGAGCCGCAACAGGCGGCCACTGGGCCGTGGTGGTCGATCTATCAGGATCCGGTGCTCGACCAGCTTGAACAGCAAGTCGAGGTGTCGAACCAGAATCTGAAGGCGGCGGAGGCGGCGTTCCGCGAAGCTTCGGCGGTGGTGCAGGCCGACACTGCCAGCTTCTTCCCGACCGTGACGGCCAATGGCGCGGCGTCGCGCAGCCGCACCAATCTCAGCAGCTCCAGTAGCCGCCAGTCGGGCGTCTTTTACGAGAACCAAGCCAGCACGACGCTGGGGGCCAGTTGGGTGCCGGATGTGTGGGGGCGGGTGCGCCGCACCGTCGAAGGCGCCGAGGCCAGCGCCCAGGCCAGCGCCGCTGATCTGGCCGGAGCCCGCTTATCGGCTCAATCGACCCTGGCCATGGATTATTTCCAGCTGCGCTCGCTCGACGAATTGAAGCGCCTGCTCGACAGTTCGGCCGAGGCATATACGCGGTCGCTGCAGATTACCCGCAACCAATATGCCTCGGG
This sequence comes from Patescibacteria group bacterium, assembly GCA_035297005.1. Taxonomy (GTDB): domain Bacteria; phylum Pseudomonadota; class Alphaproteobacteria; order Rhodospirillales; family Magnetospirillaceae; genus DATGZW01. The sequence goes on along the minus strand of DATGZW010000566.1, from coordinate 2,371 downwards.
CATCGCCTCGATGGCCGACACCGCTCAGGCCGAGACGCAGCTCAAGACCACCCAGGCGCAAGCCATCAATGTCGGCGTGCAGCGCGCGCAGCTTGAGCATGCCATCGCCGTGTTGACCGGCCGCCCGCCCGCCGAGGTCAGCGTCGCCGTCGAGCAAAGTCTGGCCAACGTGCCGGTGGTGCCGGTGGAAATGCCCTCGGCCTTGTTGGAGCGCCGTCCCGACATCGCCGCCGCCGAGCGTACAATGACAGCGGCCAACGCCCAGATTGGCGTCGCCGTCGCCGCTTATTATCCCAACCTGACCTTGGCTGGCTCATATGGCTATTCCAGCTCGCTCATCGGCTCGCTGTTGCAGGCATCGAACAATATTTGGTCGGTTGGTCCGCAACTGGCCGGCACGCTGTTCGATGGCGGTTTGCGCAATGCCCAGGAAACCGAGGCGCGGGCCACCTATGACCAGGATGTCGCGACCTATCGGCAAACCGTCCTGACCGGCTTTCAGCAGGTCGAGGACCAACTGTCCACCCTTCGCATCTTGGCCCAACAGGCCGAGGTCGAGGAGCAGGCGGTCAAATCGGCGCAGAACGCCGAGCGCATTTTCCTCAATCAGTACCGCGCCGGCACCGTCGCCTATACCAGCGTGGTGACGGCGCAGGCGACGGCCTTGGCGGCGCAGCAGACGGCGCTGACCGTGCACCAGAACCGCTTGACGGCGACGGTGTCGCTGATTGAAGCTCTGGGCGGGGGCTGGGACGCCGGGCAACTTCCGGCGACCGCCTCCTCCAATTAGGCTGAAATCCCCCTCGCCCGAAATCGGGAGAGGGGGATTTAGGGGGTGAGGGTATTGGCATGATGGGCAAAGGCGGCTGGCTGGCGCGGGGGCGGGCTTTGCTGCGCGCTGGCAAACTGGATGACGCCGTGGCTGCTTTGCTTCGCGCCGAAACTCAGGCTCCCGCCGACCCTCGCGTGCAGCAGGCCCTGGCCCAGGCCTACCGCGCCACCGGGCGGCCTGCCGACGCCACGGCAGCCGATTGCGCCGCGATGGCCCTGGAGGCCGGTTCGGCGTTGGTGCTGTACAACCTCGCCACCGTCTATTTCATGGCCTATCAGTATCCGGAAGCGGAGAAATGGTATCGGCGGGCGCTGGGTCTCGATCCTGATCTGGTGGTGGCCAACCAAAATCTGGCGGCGATCCTGGAAAATGACGGCAGACTGGCCGAAGCCCAGACCTTGCGCGACCGCGCCTTGCGCCGCCAATGCCTGTTCGTCGAGCCCGCTACCGAGCAGCCCGCCCGCCGCGTGCTGATTCTCGCCGCCTCGGCCTTCGGCAACGTGCCGATCGACGCGCTGTTGCCGCAGCGGACGACCACCCGTATCAAATGGTTTGTCGAATACGCCACCGATTTGGGTGACGCGCTGCCGCCCTACGACATCGTCTTCAACGCCATCGGCGATGCCGATCTGGCCGGGCCGGCTGCCGAGCATCTGAACCGCTTTCTTGAGCAATGCCGCCGACCGGTGCTCAACCACCCCGATGCGGTGGCGCATACGCCGCGCCATTTAACTCCCTGCCGCTTGGCCGGCATCCCCGCCGTGGTGGTGCCGCCGGTGCTGCGCTGGGGCGGCGGCGTTGCCGGCTTGGCCGAAGCAGCGGCGGAGGCGGGCATCGCATGGCCGATTCTGCTGCGCCCGCTGGGTTCGCATGGCGGCAAAGGTCTGGTGCGGATCGCCGGGCCGGACGAATTGGCGCAACAGGGACCGGCGGAGGGTGAGACCGGCTATGTCACCGCCTATCACGACACCCGCAGCGCCGACGGCTATTACCGCAAATACCGGATGATCTTCATCGACCGTCAGCCCCATGCCTATCACTTGGCGATCTCGCCGAACTGGCTGGTGCATTACGGCTCGGCGGAGATGCTGGCCGAGCCATGGAAGCGCGACGAGGAGCAGCGCTTCCTCGAAGACCCCGCCGCCGTGCTGGGGGGCGAAGCTTTGGCGGCGGTCGCGGCGATTGGGCGGCGGCTCGATCTGGATTTCGGCGGCATCGATTTCGGCCTGTTGGCCGATGGGCGCGTGCTGGTTTTCGAGGCCAACGCCACCATGAACCTGCATCTGAACGACAGCCCCGAGGACTTCCCCTACAAGCACATCCATGTGCCGAAGATCTTTCACGCCTTCGAAGCCATGCTGGAGCAGCGCTGCGCCGATGGTGCGGATCATTAGCCGGTTCATCCTAACCGTCTTCTTCGCCCTGCTGCTGTTGCCGTTGCGCGCCGGGGCCGAGGGGCCGGGCGGGCATCCGTTGCGCGAATGCAGCGATTGCCCGGAACTGGCGGTGATTCCGGCGGGACACTTCATCATGGGCAGC
>DATGZW010000565.1:0-11456 GCA_035297005.1 Patescibacteria group bacterium | reverse complement strand
GTTTGAGCTTCAGAACTGTATCCAGCACATCTTCACGACGACTGGTCCCTCGCTGATTACCGTTTTTCCCGGAGTGATGAACAATCAGAACGGCAATGCCCCGCCTCCTAAGATTAAGAAGCCAGCTTTGGATAGGTTCCCAGCTTTCGCTTTCATTCTCACGACCACTGCGACAAAGTGTCGATAGATTATCAATCACAAGCAATTCGATGCCGTGAAGATACTCGTCAAGACCCGCTTGCCCCTCCTCTGTGCCAATATCTGGCATCGAGGCGTCGATGAGATCGGGATTCAGGAGGCGGAAATAGCCATCGCCAGGTACCTTCCCTAATCCAGCGGTTATTGCCTTCAGGCGTGACCGCATCATCGTCGCGGGCATTTCTCCATCAAGGTATAGCACACGCTTAGGTTTTGGCGCGTGCCAGCGAAGGAACGAGCTACCGGTTGCAACCGCCATCGCAATACCCAGCGCGACATGGGTTTTTCCGATGCCTCGGGGTGCATGCAGCATAACTAGGCCTTGTTCGGAAATAATTGGGCTGATGATAAAAGCTCGTTCTGGAAGCTCATATTGCATGAACGTTGAATAATCGCTCGGCTCCAGGGCGTTCGCCTGTATCGTCTGCTCGGAGGGTGGCAGCAGTTCGATATGGCGCCGATTGGCGATGGTTTCGACGTCATCAAAATAGCGATGCGTTTCAAGAAATCCGCAATTAAATCCGAAGGATGCATCATCTATGCCCACTTCCTTAAATTTTTTAGCGATCTGCTTCCCGTACGCCAAGTTTTCGTCGTCGAAAATCACACAAACCTGCCGACCGGATAGGGCATCGAGATTCGCATTTGGGATATTTCCAAGGCCGCCAGGCACTGCTGAATAGATACTACAACTATATATCCCACTCAGTTTCTCCGCCTCGAATTCATCGCCAACAAGATAGACCTTATCATGCGGCCGCGTGCAGATCCTTTCTGAATTTAATAACATTAAAGGTCTTTCCGGAAATACCTCCATCCATTGACATGAATACCCATCGTATCTCCTCAGCAATATGGAGTATATTGTGATATATTCACCGTTGGCAGATTTCCAGCGAGTGGCGGCACCAACACGACCGCCTATTTCATTTTTATAAAAAACAGTATCTGCGTCGGATGGAAAGCGATGCGAGGGCCAATCCGGTATATGCAGTGGTTTATGCTCCTGAACAAACCCGCTCAGTTTATCGACCTGGCAATCAAGTGCACCTTTTTCTTTGATTACTCCAAATTGATGCGCAAGCACATCAACCGCACGATCATATGGAACATCATTAATATGAGAGAATAGCGAGAATATATCATCTCCAATTTGCATCCTGTCGTTGTCAATCCACTGCCCTGGATGCAAGCGCAGTCCGTTCCTTGTGGTTCCATCTTTGACTGAGACGATAAATTTTCCCGCATGATAGAGGCCATGTTCCAGACGTCCGTCGGGTAAAATTTTCCGGACGGTACCATCAAGGCGGGATAGCACTTTGGCGTACACGCAGGACCGTCGCCACGCATCGGCATTAGATGTTTGGAACGTATGGCCCCAGTGACGAAACACCCCTCCCGCTGGGGGAATATCGGCTGGGCCTGATAGCCAATTTGTCTGGCTGGGGCATGGAGTAAGGGTGTCCATCTAAACATCCCCCTGCTGGAGTTTGTCTAGAAAAGCCGCGATGTCCTGTGCGAGGAACAAGGTCTTTCGACCACATTTTGTTGCTTTAAGATGCCCCTGCCGCACAAGGTCATAAAGCTTTGTACGCCCAACACTCAGAAGTTGTATAGCGTCACTGACGCTATAGGCTGCTTTAATCAATCCAATCCGTGCGCTGCTCATCGGGCTTCTCCCATTGCTTTGTTGGCGATGTGAGAACCTTGTCATGGCCAGAACAGTCAGGTCATTGGGTTAAACCGTCGCGTTTTTTGGCCACCCTGCTCATGAACGACAGGGCGGTTTTGATGCGCTCCTTGACGGCTTCCTCAGAACCGTTGCCATGTAAAATTATTTGTGCGGCCACCTTCAACCCCCGCGCGTGCAACCTAGCACCGATTATAGCGCAGGCACATTGAATGAACGCCACTGGGCGCTCTCCATACGAACTGCCCTTTCCAACACGCTTATACGGCATCAACAAATTAAATATCAGGTAATGCATATATATATCCGGTGGCCTACCGCCGGCACTTTTTAACGATTTCTCCGATGAATTGAGAATGTCCAAAAATAGCTTCAGCCTATCTATCAGCTCTTCGACATATGGAAGCTCACCATTGCTCTCCTCTGCGTGATAATCCAAAATATTAAGAAGATGTGTGTACGTTGATTGATTGCAGTCTCCAGATGCACTGCCACAGACTTCCGTATAGCTTATATTTTCTTGCGCATTTGTTAATTTGCCAGGTGATATTGCCGACAAATTCTCCATGTAGTAATTAACAGATGTTGGCAATCTATCAAGGTAATGCATTAGATTGCCGGTCAATTTCTGCAATTTTAGTATTAGAGGCCTAATTTTTTTGGATCTATAGCCGTTGATGTCGATATTGCAGATGCAATATACTTCGATATTTCCATTGCTATATGACGCCTATCTAATTCAGAAAATTTAACATCCGCCGCTTTGACTAAACTCTCCCATTCGCAGTCTGATAGACTAACGTCAGCAAGTACAAGCAGTGGTAAGTGTGATTTAAATGTCATCCATTATTCCCCCTTGGCATACTTTAGTTTGCTCTCGCCCCCACAAGAGCAACAGCAGCGGTACGCCCAGCAGCAGTTTCATGATGCCGCAGATGCCTTCGGATAAACCAAGAGAATCATCTCAACCAACCAACTCTCTACGCCACACAAATCAAACTTTACGCGCCATCGACACCACATTTCCGCCTTGGGCCAGCCTCTCCACATGTTCGGCCCAGCGCACCAGCGCCGCCCGTCGTTCGTCCATCCGGTCATGCTGGTCATAGACGGCGACAATCCCTTGCGGCACATGCCCGATAACCATTTCGGCCGTCGCCTCGTCGATCCCCAATCGCGATAGACCAGTACGAAGTGTACGGCGGAAATCGTGGAGCGTGAAGTCCGCCTTGGCTCCGAGAGCCTTCCGCAAACGGAGCATAGCCCCGGCGGCGCCATTGAACGGCTTACCAGCTCCTCGCCCGGCCAGCACATAGCCGGCAGCGCCAGACTTCCAACGGCGGCGCAGGATGCTCATAACCTGCGGGGACAACGGGACTGAATGATCCATATCGGTCTGAGAACCGGTCTTGTAGCGTTCCTTGGGAATGACCCACATCGCGGCCTCCATATCGACCTCAGACCAAAGCATCAGTCGCACCTCATCGCGACGCTGGCCAGTGAGGATCAGTAGGCGCAAAAAGTCTCCCGTCAGATCTCCCAAGCTGGCAGTCAGGTTCCACGTGGCGGCAATTTCGGCTTCTGTCAGGATTCGCCGGCGGGCATTTTCCCTTTTTGCTCCGGCGGCGGCCCGCACGTCCTTCTTTCGGGCCGAAGGCACACCATCCAGATAGCCTTTTTGCTCGCACCAACGCAGCATCGCCATGACTTCCGAGAACACCCTGTTCGCTTGGACGGTAAAGCCCTTGGCAGCGACACTTCCCACCACGTCCACCAGATCAGCACGACGGATGGTGCGGATCAGTCGCTTGCCCAGCGGGGCATTGACATGGTCGCGGACCATCGCCTCCTTGAGGCTGATGGTGCTGGCGCGCAAGGCTGGGCGCATGGCTTCAATGTATTCCGCATGGGCGACAGCAAAGGTCATCGTCTCGGCCCGCTGGCGGGCGTCAAGCTCGTCTGGCGAAGCACCGTCGCGGGCGCTTGCCAAATAGGCCTCAGCCCGCTTTCTCGCTTCGGAAAGACTTATGGCGGGATACGCCCCGATGGTATGGCGGACTCGCTGAGTTCCAACCGTGACCTTGACTGCCCACACCTTTTCCCCTGAGGGCGATAGGCGGAGGCGCAGGCCACGGCATCCTGCATCGGATATTTCACGCCATGCGGTAGCGCCACGTTCTGGCTTGATGGTTTTCACAACGGAGTCGGTAAGCGCTTTGGTCGCCACGGCGAATTCCTGCTTAGAATAATTCCATGGGCCGTTTGTGGGCCGTTTTTATCCGGCGGACTGAGAATTGCAACGAACGGCCACGAACAAAATGATGGGCCGAAACTCATAAAAACTCAATGATCTTCAATGCCATGATCTAATCGCAGTCGTTCATCATGGTTCGCCGAAATTCGTCCAAAAACCCTATATCATCAGTCTCCCAGACGTGAAGCCTCCCTGTTTACTTAGCCCCCTGCCGCAAGGTCAGGGGGCTTTCTTTTTCAAGGGGTTAGCTCGATATCTGCCCTGCCGCTGAATGAGCTTAAGTGAGGCTCAGGAAATCGTCGATCACCGCCCGATAAACGAAGCGCGCTTCCTCTGCGGTCGGTATGGCGCCTGAAGGGTGGGCGGCGCGATTGCGCATGTCTCGGATGATGTTGAGCTGTTTAGACTCGGCTTTGCTCAAAAAGCCCTCAGCGTGAAACTGATCAGCCATAGTGGATTCGAATAGGCTCATCGGACGGCCGTAACAACGGCCGCCTGCCGCTTTGCCTCCCCTGGCACTCCCCCTCATCCAGAAAGGACTCTCTCCATGACAGACACCCTGTCCCAACTCGACAGCTTGCAGGTCATCGCCCCCGATGCCGGCAGCCTGTTCAGCCGCCAACCCTCCGGTCGGATGATCAAGGGCTTCGCCACCCAGTGTTCCCAGACCCCGACACCCGATCCCAGCTACCTGTTCCACGACGCCATGCGGGAACTGGTGGTGTGGTTCATGAGCCCGGCCGACGTCCTCTATCTGTACGGGCCGACAGGCAGCGGAAATCCAGCCTGATTCGTCAGGTGGCGGCCAAGCTCAACTACCCGATCTTCGACATCACCGGCCATCGGCAACCTGAAGCTCGTCGTCGAGGAAACGCTCCGCGATGATCGGCCGGCATGGATGCGCCAAGCCGGACAACGAAAAGCCGCACCCCCGGAACGGACGTGCGGCTTTATCGTCAGACGCGACAGGAGAAGCGAAAGGCTTACTTCTTGCCAACGTTCTGGATCGCTTCGACCTGCTGCTTCACCGGCTCGAAAGCGGCGGTGAACACGGCGGTGGTCAGCTCGGCGATGTTGCGGCTGTCGCTGACGGCGGCTTCGACGCCTTCCTTAATCAGCTTCTGCTGCAGCTCGACGAATTCGACCGGGGTCTTGACGGTGGCGAGCGCCTGGATCGAAGCGGTCAGCTTCTCGGCATTCTTGGTCGCCAGGTTCTGATAAGCCTTGGCCAGTTCCTGGAAACCGGAAATGGCGGCGTTGCCGCTCTTGGTCAGCGCTTCGGCGTTGGCTTTGGTGGCGGCGGTGATCTGGTCAACGGTGGCGTTGGTCATGACGGAAGTTCCTTGGCAAATGGGCTTGGCTACACCAGTTGCTGCGTCGCAACATGTGGGCATAATATCCAACTCCGGCGCAGATGCAAGCCCTATGCTGCATTGCAACATTCACGCAACACGACCACCGGCATCAAGAGGCGAGACGCGCCCTCCCCTCTCGCGATAATCTGCGTCCGCCTCAGGGAGTCCCGCTTCGATCCGCCATGCCCGTCAAAGCCGCCGCCGACCGCGCCCTCGTCCGTGACGTTCTCGACGCCAAGCCGCAGGCGTGGGATCGGCTTGTCCAGCGTAGCGCCGACAGCATCTGGACCGCCTGCCGCCTGCTGACCGGTGACGACGCCGAAGCCCGCACCGCTTTCGCCGAGGTCATCGCCGGCCTGCGCGCCGATGGTTTCCGCCGTTTGCGCCCCTATGACGGCTCCAGCCGCATCGAGACCTTCGTCGCCCTGGTCACCCGCGAGTTGTTGGCCGAACGCCTGATGCGGCTGTTCCAGCCCGGCTGCGGCGATGCCGGCTGGACCGCCTTCGAACGCGTCTTCGGCCCCGACATCACCCGCATCATCGCCCGCCGCCTGCCCGGCGCCGAGCGCGAAGACCTGCGCCGCGATGCCTATCAAGAGATCTGTCTGGCCGTGATCGCCGACGATTACCGGCGGCTGAAAGCCTATCGCGGCACCGGCAGCTTCACCGGCTTCGTTCTGCAAATGGTTGACCGCTTGCTGATCGATTTCATCCGCCGCGCCCTGCCGCGCCGCCCCGCCGCTGACCCCACGCCGCTGCCGGAGTGGGACGACATCCGCTCGCCCGAACCATCGGCGGAAGCCGCGCTGGTCGAACGGGAAGACGAACGCCTGTTGGCCCTGGCGGTGGACGTCCTGCGCCACGCCGCCGAGGCGTTGTCCGAGACCGAACGCCTGTACCTGCACATCGCCCTTGGCAGCGGCGAGGCGATCCCAGCGCGCGAGGTCGCCCGCCTGATGCGCCGCCCAGTCGAAGAGGTCTACAAACTGAAGCAGCGCGTGATGACCCGCCTACGCGACAGCCTGGAGAAAAATCCCACGGTCAAACTCTGGCGAGCCTCCGTCTAAGGGTTCAGCAAGGAGATAACCGACCGTGACCCCCGCGACCCTGCATGCGCTGTTCGAACGGCTTTTGGGCAATGCCGGCCCGCCGACAGGCGACGCGCATGCGGTTCTGGCTGGAGAGGGGGAACTGGCGGAGACTCCCGAGCGCTCCATCGCCCTGCTGGCCGCCTATCTGGACGACGGCCTGGATGCAGCCACCCAACAGGCGCTGCATGCGCGGATGGCCCGGTCGGCGGCGGCCCTGCACGACGTCGCCAGCGCCGACGCCTTCATCGACGCGGTGACGGCGGCGATGGAGACAGCGCCCGCCGATCTGGTGGCCGCCAGCTTGAGCCGCAGCCATCCAGCGCGGGCGATTCGGCCTCGGCGCAGTTTCCGGCTGTGGACATGGTCGGGCGCGGTGGCCGCCCTGGCGACCGCCGCCCTTGTCGGCTGGGTCAGCATCGACCATCACGCGCCACCCCTGCCGACGCTCCTGCCGATCACCGCGACGCTAACCCCTGCACCTGCCCCGCCGCCGGTGGTGGCGGCATCACCATCCCGCCCCGTCATGGTTCCCGCCGGGGCCGAAACAAAGGTGCAGAAAGACTGCAAGACGAAGAAAGCCATCAACGGCAAGCCATGCAGAAAGCCAGCGATGGCCCCGGAGCGTCCGGATGCGGTGCCGGGACGATCGGGCTGAGGCGATGGCGGGCAAAGCCGCCGCCCCCTCTATCGTCATGCGCGGGCTTGTCCCACTGGTGTCCGGCACGTTTTTTACTTAAAAGCGTGTTCGCATGTTAATGGCTTGTATCCGCAACCATAAGCCGTCATGGCCGGACTTGTTCCGGCCACCCACGCGGCGAAGCGGGAGTGTAAACTAAAGTATTGCACGTCTCCTTCGCGGCATGGATACCCGCGACAAGCGCGGGCATGACGGCAGGAGGGAAATTACCAACGCCGAACAAGCTCACTCCCCCTTCGGCGCCTCCACCTTAGCGCCATCCACCTTACTTGTACGTGCGTCCTGAATGTCCTTCTCCAACTCTTGGAAAGCCTTCGAGGCGTGCAGTTTGCCCTGCAGCACGCCGTTCTTGTTGACCTGATCGACCAGCATGCGGTTGGCGTTGCCCAGGGGGTATTGCAGCAGCACATAGGCGCGGTATTGCGTGCCGGCGGGGACAAATTTCTTTTGGGTGACGTTGTAGCCGGCCATGTTGACCTCGGTGATCAGGTTCGAGGTCACGCGTTCGCTTTCGGCCGTCACTTGGGCGTTCTCGCCGGCGCCGGATTCCGCCAGGAACTCCTTCATCTTCGACGACAGCCGGCTGTTGACGCGGTCGGCCAAAGCGCGTTTGGCGCTGAGCACCGCCTTGTCCTCGGCGAATTGCAGATCCGCCGAGGTGGAGGTTCCCGGCGCGTAGATGGAGAACTCGTCGATGGGCGGCGAGGTGAACCAGGACGGCATCTCGGACACCGAGTCCTTGATCGCGTCGGTGCGGGCCTCCTGCTTTTTTTGCTCCTGCTGGGCGGTATAGGCGGGCGTGCCCGGCTCCGGCGAGGCGCAGGCGGCAAGGCTCAGCGCGCCAAGGATGGCGGCGCAAAGGATGGGACGGTTCATGTCTTCCTCCTGGTCATATCGGATAGGGCGTCTTCGATGGTTTTGATCTTGGTTTGAACCGGGAAGCCGGACTTGCCGAGATCGCGCAGATCGGCAAGGGCGCGTTCGGCCTTTGCGTAGTCGCCCGTCTTCAGATAGGCCAACCCCGCGCCATAGAAGCTGTCCGCGGCCTCGGATGGATTGCCGGCGGCGAAGTGGATGACGGCGCTGTTGTACCAGGCGAAGCCATCGGCGGGATCGGCGTTGATGGCCATGCGATAGGCGGCCAAAGCGCGCTCGGTCGCGCCCTTGTCGGCATTCAGCGCCCCCAGGGCGTTGAGGTATTTGGCGTTGCCGCCGTTCAGGGCCACCGCCTTCATGATGGCTGGTTCGGCGTTGCTGAAGTCGCGGTCCAGCATCAACACGCGGCCCTTGAGGAACCAGGCGTCGGCGCGGTTGGGGTCGGCGGCGATGGCGCGGTTGGCGGCGGCCAAGGCTCCGGCATGATCGCCCTCGGCCAGCAGCTTTTCGCCAGTCAGCACGTCGTCGGCGACGATCACCGGGGCCATCAGCTTGGCCGCTTCGGGCATCGGATCGTCCAGCGCCGCCACCGTGTTGTCGGGGATGGTCGAAACCAAGCGGCGGGTCAGGTCGTCGGTGACGCGCAGGATTTGCTCGTCACGCATATTGCCCGCCGCATCGACCACGCCCATGGCGATGCCGACCGGATCCAGCGGCAGAGTGCCGCCATGGCTGACGGCGGTATGGTGGCCTTGCCACAACACCACGCCATCCACCGCGCGGGTCATCTTCAAATCGACCCCGGCGGCGACGCGGGAATACAGGCCGTAGAAGGTGCTGCCGTATTCGGTGACCTCGCCTTCGATCAGGGCACCGCATTTGATTTGCTCAGCCAGCGCCTTGCGGTCGTCCTTGACCTCGGCCAGCACATGATCGATGCGCTCCAACCGCACGCCATGCTTGGACTGGATGGACAGATGCGCATAAAGCGACAGCCGCACCTTGGCGGCGTCCTCGGCGGCGGGCAGAGGTTGGATGCCGTCCTTGATCGTCAGCGGCAGGATGGCGACGCAATCGGGCGGTGACGCCTTGAAGGCGTCGGTCACCTGGAAGGTCACATCCGGCCCCAGCCCGACGCTGGGAACGTCCGCCGACTGATCGACATAATTCGGCTCGGCGCAACCGGCCAAAAGGACCAGCGGAAGCAGGAGGCGAGCGGCGGAGTTCATTCGCCACCCCGCACGATGTTGTAACCCTTGCGGACGATGCGACGATCCCCTAGGGGAATTTCCGCCACCATGCGGTTGAAGTCGTCCAGAGTATAGCTGTCGCGGAAGGCCACCGGTTTGCGGGTGGCGACCACCATCAGATATTCATCGACCATCTTGCGCCCGCCCGGCTGACCGGCGGGGAAGCTGAGCTTCAGGTCATAACGCTTGGCCCCCGCGTCGCTGGGAATGGTGACCGGCTTGTCGATGCGGGCCAGGGTGTCGAAGACATTGGGGAAGATGCGGGACACCTGGGCGTCGCCCTTCTCGTAGGGCAGCCACTGGAACACCTGCACCGTCATCGGCTGCGACGGCTTCAGGGTGACCGTCAGCGCCTCGTTGTTACGGTAGACCGTGTTGTTCAGGGTCACGCCGACATCGAAGCCGGGGTCGGGTTTGCCCTCGGCGACGTACACGTCGGCGGAGAAGGACACCGTGCATTTGCGATAGGCCTCCATCTCCACCGTGGTCTCGGCCTTGCGGTCGCGGATCGAGCGGATCTCGCCGCCGACCATGGTCCACACCGTGGCATTGCGGGCGCAATCGGCTTCGTTGCCCTGGTCGGTGCAGCGGAAGGTTTCCTCCGACGACAGGGTTTCTCCGGTGACTTGGCGCACGGCGTCGGCGCGGGCGCGCTCCTCGGCCTGCTGGCAGGCTTCGGCTTCGGTCATCACCGGCGGGAACATATAGCTGCCGCTCGCCTGCACCCATTCGGCGCGGGCTGGGAAAGCGGCGATACAGCTTGCGGCGAGGATCAGGGCGAGCGCTTTCATGGCGCCCGCCTCACTTCTGCGCCGCTACTAGGACGGCGCGCGGCAGCATCTCCTGGTACAGGTCTTCCAGGTTCATCTCGGCGCTGGCTGTCTCGGGGGTCGGGGTCTTGCCAAGGAAATGCAGGATGCGGCCACCCTTGATGCCAAGGTTCATGTCCTCGACCATGGTGCCGCTTTCCTTATAGATGCCGGCGGTATCGACCTTGCCGACGGCGACCCCGATCAAATGGCCGCGCTTATCGAAGATCGGGCCGCCGGAATTACCCTTGTTCAGCTTGGCGGTCATCTCGAAGGTGCCGGGATCGTCGCCCAAGCCACTGGTCTTGGCGACAATGCCTTCGGTCAGCGAGGGCTGTTCGTCGCCGAACACCGAGATCATCGGATAGCCCATGGCGATGGCCGAACGGCCCGGAGCCGGCTCGACGATGGCCGACAGCGGCATCACCGCGCCCTCAGGGAACGGACTGTCGATTTCCAGCAAGGCAAGGTCGTCCTCGCTAGACACCTTGGCGACATGAGCACGGCGGACATGGCCGGTGCCGTTGCGCACATAGACGACGGTCATGCCCTCGATCACATGACGATTGGTGATGATCTGGCGTCCGCCTTCCAGCACCACACCGCTGCCGGTCATCATCATCGAGCCGGGGGCGAAGGGCAGCGGTTCAGGATGCGCCAAAGCGGCGATCGGCATCGACTTGATGGCGGGGCGCGGAGCGGCTGCCGGCGGCGGCGGTTCGTCGGAGGATGGCCCGGCGCGCAGGGTCGGAATCGGAGCCAAAACCGAAGGAGCCGGAGCCGTATCGGCCTCCACCGGTGGCGCGACCTCGGCCTGTGGCGCGGCCACTGCGGGTGGTGCGGCCACCGTGGGCGGGGCATCGGGGCCACGCGCCGCTTGGCGTTCGTATTGGCCATTGGGATCGACCGCCTTCAGCCAAGCCGCCATCGCTTCGGCGCGGCCGGTCTGATTGCGGGCTTCGTATAGTTCCTTGGCCAGCACGCGGGCGAGAACGGCGTCCTGCTTGCGTCCAGCCGCCCACAGGAACTGGCCGAGCATGTCTTGCGCGCCGGCTGCGGTCGGCACTCGGCTGGAGAAGCCTTCAAGCTCGGCGATGCCGGCATTGGGACCGTTCTGTTGGGCCAGATAACGGGCCAGGACGATGGCGACGTCCTCGGAATCGGGGCGGTCCTTTTGCAGCTTGCGCAGGCGGGCCAGGGCTTCCGCCCCGTGGCCGACGCGCTGGTCGGCGATGG
>DATGZW010000564.1:0-3974 GCA_035297005.1 Patescibacteria group bacterium | reverse complement strand
ATCGGCGTGATCGACGGCGAGGGGCGGGCAGTCAGTTGTATCCAAAGTTTGGCCCAGCCCTTCGGCGCGGCGCTGGCGGTGGGTGAGTTCGGCCTGCTGTGGCACAATCGCGGGGCCAGCTTCACCTTGGGCGAGGATGCTCAGAACCTGCTGGTGCCGGGGCGTAAGCCGTTCCACACGCTTTGCCCGGCGCTGGCCCGCTTCCGCGATGGCCGGGTGATGGTCTATGGCTGCATGGGCGGAGACGGTCAGCCGCAGACGCAGGCGGCGCTGTTCAGCCGCTATGCCCTATTCGGCCAGGGGCTGCAACAGGCGGTGACGGCACCGCGTTGGCGTCTGGGGCCGGGACGCGGCGAGTACGCCTCGGACCTCAAGCTGGAAGGCCGGGTCGAGCCGTCGCTGGTGCGGGCCTTGCGCGAAGCCGGGCACGAGGTGTCGATCATGGCGTCGTTCGACCAGCAGATGGGGCATGCCGGAGCCGTCGTCCGCCACGAGGACGGACGCTTCGAAGGCGCGGTCGATCCGCGTTCGGACGGGGTGGTAGCGGCGTTCTAGCGGGCGTTACATGCTGCCGCAGCCGCAGCCCTGATGGCCGCAATCGTCTTCGGGCTCGGGCTCGGGCTCGGGTTCTTCGGGGGCGTATTGGATGGCGCCTTGATAGACGCGGACGGTCTGGCCCTGATACTGGGCTTCGACGAAGTGCTGGCCCTTTTCATCGACTTCCAGCGCCATGGCGATTTCCTGGCCTTCGATGGCGCGGACGCAATCATCGGCGCTCAGATTCAAGGCCTTGGCGACGGCGGCCAACAGGGCATTGACTTCCTCGAACATTTCACGATTTTCGGACATGGCTTCTTTCCTGCGCGGGTGGCCGCGCAGATTAGCCTTGCGCCGCCCATCGAGACAAGGACGCTGGCACGAAAATATTGCGGCGTGATCGGGGGGGGCGGTCCCGCTTGCGCGGGATCGATCACCAATCGGCGTCAGGCCTTGGCTGGGGCCTTGGGCTTGGCCGCAGCTTTCGGCTTGGCGGGCGCCTTGGGTTTGGCGGCCGCAGTCGCCGCCGGCTTCTTGACCGTAGGCGCGATGGCTGCGGGATCGACCAGCGGTGCGGGGGCGATCACCGGCAGGCGGCTAATCTCGGTCTGGGCTTGCAGCCAATGGTCCTGCTCGCGCCCTTCCGGACGGCCTTCGGCTTCCCAGATTTCGAACGCGCGCTGACGGATTTTTTCTTCGATTCCGACGGACATGGCGATAGACCCCTCCAGGTTGCAGCAGCTCCAGGACAAAAGGCTAACTCAGGTTTGCCGCTATGCACAATTCTTTATTGCCCTTCGCGCCGTTAAAGGTTTTTGAATGCCCGGAATAGGAAAGTAGTCGGCAAACTATATGGTTGAATTTATATTTTTAAATAAGCCATTCATTGGTTGTGGTTGCCAATTTGCTTCCGCCTTACAAAGGGATGGTGGCCCTCATATCCTTTTGGGCAGCCAAGCCCCCTCCATCGACACGGATTGTGCCTTGGGGTTGAGAGGACTATTCTCCTCTTGGGGTATGGGAGTACGACAGGACACATGACATCTGGCGAACTGGAACGTGACACCGACGGGGATCCGGGCTGTTCAGTGCTGCTGAAGCGCAGTGAGCAGCGCTATCTTGCGCTTGTCGACGCGCTGACCGAGGGGATCTGTGTTCAGGATTCCTCGGGCCGCATCCTTCAACTCAATCCCGCCGCCGAGAAAATCCTGGGGGCGTCGGCAGCGCAGATGGTCGGCAAGACCAGCGCCGACTTCGGCGGCATCGTCCTGCGCACCGATGGCAGCCCGTTCCCGGCCAGCGAGCATCCGGCGATGGTGGTGCTGCGCAACGGCCAGCCGGTCACCGGCGTCATCATGGGCTTGCAGAGCGCCGATGGTCTGCGCTGGATCACCATCAACAGCGTCCCGGTGCACCTGGATGGCGAAGCCGCGCCATCGGTCATTTCCAGTTTCCTTGACGTCACCGATCAGGTCGAGATGCAGCGCCGTCTGGCGAGCAGCGAGGCGCGTTTCCGCGACTTCGCCGAGGGTGCCGGAGAATGGCTGTGGGAAATCGACACACAGCATCGGCTCACCTATCTCTCCCCCAGGCTGGTTCGCCAAATCTTTTCCAGCCCGGCGGCGATCCTTGGCCGCAGGCGGGACGAGATCGCCGAGCGCGTGCCCGGCGATGCCGCAGATTGGGAGCGCCTGCGCGCCGCCATGGCGGCGCGCAGGCCGATTCGCGAGTATATTTACCGGGTGCGCGACACCGAGGGCGCGCTGCGCTGGCTGTGCATCAACGGCAAGGCGGTTTATGATGAGGTTGGAACCTTTATCGGCTATCGCGGCGTCGGCAACGATGTGACGGCGCTGCGCCAAAGCGAGTTGGCGGCGCATGCCAGCGAGGCCAAGTTCCGCGCCATCTTCGACATGACCTTTCAGTTCATCGGCCTGCTGTCGCCAGAGGGTTTGCTGCTGGAGGTCAACCGCACGGCGCTTAACGCCATCGCCATGGACCTGTCCGCCGTGCGCGGGCGGCCATTCTGGGAAACGCCGTGGTGGCAACATTCGGCGACCGAACGGGCGCGCTTGAAGGCAGGCGTGGTGCGGGCGGCGGCGGGCGAGTTCATTCGCTTCGAAACCTCTCACCCCACCGTCGACGGGCTCATCTGGATCGATTTTTCACTTAGCCCGGTGTTCGATGACGATGGCCGGGTTGTCTGGATCATCCCCGAAGGCCGCGACATCACCGAGCGCAAGGCCTATGAGTTGGAATTGATCGCCGCCAAGGCGATGGCCGAGGCCTCCAACCAATCGAAATCGCAGTTCCTGGCGACCATGAGTCATGAATTGCGCACACCGCTGAACGCCATCCTCGGCTATTCCGAACTGGTGCTGGCCGAAGCCTTCGGCCCCATCGGCAACGTCGCCTATGCCGAGTATCTGGGCTATATCCACGAGTCCGGCGAACGCCTGCTGAGCGTTATTCAGGACATCCTGGAGATCTCCAGCATTGAAACCGGCAATGTCGATTTGCTGCCCGAACCGCTGCGGCTTGACGATATCGCCACCAAGGTGCGCGAGTTGATCGCCCACTACGCCGGATCGAAACGGTTGGCCTTGGAAATCGAGGTGGCGGCGCAGGATGGTCCGTTCGTCGCCGACCGCAAGCGCATCGTGCAGGTGCTGGTCAATCTGCTGATCAACGCGGTGAAGTTCACCGATCCGGGCGGGCGCATCGGCTTGCGCGCAGAGCAAAGCGGCGAAGGCACCTTCTTCACCGTTTGGGACACCGGCATCGGCATCGCCGCCGAACACATGCGGAAAATCTGGGAGCCGTTCGGGCAGGTGGAAAACCCCTGGGCGCATACGACCGGAGGAATCGGGCTGGGCTTGACCCTGGCCCGTCATCTGGTCGAAACCCAAGGGGGCAGTATCGCCGTGGACAGCATGCCGGGGGAGGGAACCCGCTTCACCCTGGCTTTTCCATTGGCCGCCGGAGCGGGCCGTTGAGAGCGGTCCGGCTCCGGGTGGGTGTTTATGTAGCCCTATAGGCTTTTGGCCTCGTTAATCAGGCGGCTGGCCTGTTCCTGAAGTTCGCGGCGGGCGGCGACTTCCCAAGGCGAGGCGTTGAGGAAAGAGTTGCACAGGTCCAAGTTGAACTTGGCCAGGGCGATGAGCATCATGGCCATTTCGGCCTTCACCATGTCGATCATGTCACACTCCCATCCGAGGTTAGCCTCGGTGTTTTGTCTTGGCGGCCCCTGTTTTTTTCAGAGCCTTGGAGAGATCGTCCCACGCTGTCCACACTTCTGCGGCCAGGACGGCGGCGGTGTCGTCGGCGTGGTTGCGAAACCACGATTCGGCCAGTCGCATCTGAGCCGGCAGGGCGGCGGCGGCTTCCTTCGCCCCTTCGCGCGATTGGCGCAGTTGCATCTGCACTAGGAACTCTTC
>DATGZW010000563.1:0-6145 GCA_035297005.1 Patescibacteria group bacterium | reverse complement strand
CCGATGCCGGAGGTACGCCATGACATCTCCTGCCGATCCCACCGAACCCCTCGACAAGGCGGTGCGTCAGCGTCGCTTGCGCCGGGCACAGGCCGAGAGCGAGGGCCGTCAGTCGATTGGCCGGCATCTGGCGCTGATCGGCGTGGTCGGCTGGACCATCGTCCTGCCGACTTTGGCCGGGATGTTTCTCGGCCGCTGGCTGGATCGGGTCTTCGCCACCCAATCCGGGATTTTCTGGACACTGGGGCTGCTGGTCGCCGGATTGGCGGCGGGATGCGCGCTGGCATGGAAAAGGATCAACCGCGAATGACCCCCGAGACGATGACGTTGCTGGCGCAGGCGCTTGGGTTGGGTTTGGCTGGAATAGTATTCGGCTTGGCTTATTTCGCGGTGCTGCGCCGTTCCATCGACGGCTTCTTGCAGCCGGGGCGGCGGCGGGGTTTGGCGGTGGCGCTGACGGTGGGGCGGATCGCCGCCGCCGTGCTGTTCCTGTGGTTGGCGGCCAAGCTGGGGGCGGTGGCGTTGATTGCTGCTTTGGTTGGCTTCATGACGGCGCGCGGCATCGCCCTGCGCCGCAACGGCGAGGTGTCGTGATGGCCTCTCCACTGACCGCCGTCGAACTGTTCCGCGTTGGATCGCTGCCGATCACCAAGCCGGTGGTGACGACATGGGTGATCATGGCGGGGATGACCCTGGCGGCATGGCTGATCACGCGGCGGCTGTCCTTGCGCCCCGACCGACGGCAGGCGGCGTTGGAACTGGTGGTGCTGGGCCTGCTCGGGCAAATCGAAGAGGTCTTGCGCAAGGACGCGCGCCCTTATTTGCCGCTGCTGGGCACGCTGTTCCTGTTCCTGGTGGTGGCTAATCTGTCCGGGCTGGTGCCCGGTGTCGAAGCGCCGACCAGCAAGCTGGAAACCACTGGGGCGCTGGCCGCCATCGTCTTCGTTTCGGTGCAAAGCTTCGGCGTGCGGGCGCAGGGGCTGTGGGGCTATCTGGCGGCCTTCGGCCAGCCCAAATTGATCATGCTGCCGCTCAATCTGGTGTCCGAAGTGACCCGGCATTTCTCGCTGATGGTGCGCCTATTCGGCAATGTCATGAGCGGCGAGTTCATCATCGCCCTGCTGCTGGCCCTGGCCGGTTTGCTGGTGCCGATCCCATTGATGGCGTTGGAGGTTCTGGTCGGTCTGGTCCAGGCCTACATCTTCACCATTCTTGCCACCGTCTTCATCGGTGCCGCCATCGGCAGCGTCGAACGCGGGTAGAGGAGGTCTCCATGGACGTCAAGATGATCAGCATCCTCGGCGCCGCGTTCGCGGTGGCGATTGGTTCCATCGGGCCGGGTCTGGGCGAGGGCCGGGCGGTCGCAGCCGCCATGGACGCCATCGCCCGCCAGCCCGACGCCGCCGGCACCTTGTCGCGCACCCTGTTCGTCGGCTTGGCGATGATCGAGACCATGGCGATTTACTGTCTGGTCATCGCTTTGCTGCTGCTGTTCGCCAACCCCTACGCTGGCTGAGATGCATTTCGATTGGACTACTCTGGCATTGCAGGCGGTCAATGTTCTGATCCTCTGCTGGCTGCTGCACCGCTTCCTCTACCGCCCGATCCTGGCGGTGATGGACGCGCGCCGGCAACTGGTCGAGGGGCAATTGACCGAGGCGGCGACGGCGCAAAGCCACGCCCGCGCCGAGTTGGCCGAGGTGACGGTACTCCGGAGCGGCATGGCCGTTGAGCGCGACGCGATGATGACGGCGGCGGCGGCTCAGGCCGAGGCGGTGGCGAAAGCCCGCATCGCCGAGGCCGACACCCAGGCGGCGGCGATGATCGCCGAGGCCCGCAAGGCGGCGCAGGCGGAACGGGCGCAAGCCCTGGCCGAGGCCAAGGGGGCGACCCTCGATCTGGCGATGAGCTTGGCGGCGCGGCTGCTGGCGCAGGCTCCGGCGGAGGTGCGGGCGGCGGCGTGGCTCGGCTTGGTCGAACGCCATCTGGCGGCGGTGTCGGAGGACGAGCGCGCGGCGCTGGCGGGATCCTTGGGGGCGGAAACGCCGCTGCTGGTGACGACCGCCGAGGCGCTGGACGATACGGCACCGTGGCGCGAGCGGTTGGGGCAGGCGCTGGGAACCGACATGCCGGTGGCGTTCGCCATCGATGCCGGGCTGGTCGGCGGCGCGCAACTGAGCTTCCCTGGCGCCATTCTGCGCTTTTCGTGGAAAGACGCCCTCGACGCCTTGCGGATGGAGCTGGAACAGCATGACGACGCTCGGTAACGACCTGCACGCCTGGATCTCCCGCCACCAGGACCGCGTCGGCGAGATAGCGGCGGACCCCAAGATGGAACGCATCGGCCGCGTGCTGCGCATCGGCGACGGCGTCGCTACCGTGGCCGGACTGCCGGAAAGCCGCCTTGATGAGTTGCTGGTGTTCGAGAGCGGCGTGCAGGGGCTGGTTGTCGATTTGGACGAGGACAGCATCGGCTGCGTGCTGCTGGGCGGGCAGGAGGGGATTTCGGCGGGCGGCAGCGTGCGCGGCACCGGCGAAGTGGCGCGCGCCCCCGTCGGCGAAGCCTTGCTGGGCCGCGTCATCGACGCCTTCGGCAAACCGCTGGATGGTGGAGCCGCCCCCATCGCCGCCGCATTCCATCCGGTCGAGCAACCGGCACCATCGATCATCGATCGTGATCTGGTGACGCGGCCTCTGGCCACCGGGTTGGTGGTGGTCGATGGAATGATCCCGCTGGGGCGCGGGCAGCGGGAATTGATCATCGGCGATCGTGGCACCGGCAAGACGGCGGTGGCGGTCGACGCCATCATCAATCAGCGCCATACCGAAGTGATTTGTATCTATGCGTCGGTCGGGCAGAAAAGCTCGTCGGTCAATCAGGTCATCGACGCGGTGCGCCGCTATGGCGCGGTCGAGCGCTGCCTGTTTGTCATCGGCGAGGCCGACGCCGCCCCCGGCCTGCAATGGATGACGCCCTATGCCGCGTGCAGCATGGGCGAGTACTTTCTGGCCCAGGGCCGTGACGTGCTGCTGGTCATCGACGATCTGACCAAGCATGCGGCGGTCTATCGGCAGGTGTCGCTGCTGCTGCGCCGTCCGCCGGGGCGCGAGGCCTATCCGGGCGACATCTTCTATATCCATTCGCGCCTGCTGGAACGCGCCGCCAAGCTGTCCCCCGAACGCGGCGGCGGCTCGTTGACCGCTCTGCCGATTGCGGAAACCCAGGCCGGCAATATCAGCGCCTATGTGCCGACCAACCTGATTTCGATCACCGATGGGCAGATTTACCTCGACCCGCAACTGTTCTACGAGGGCCAGAAACCGGCGGTGAATGTCGGCAAAAGCGTCTCGCGCGTCGGCGGCAAGACCCAGGCTCCGGTGCTGAAAGCCTTGGCCGAAAGCCTGCGCCTGGACTACCAGCAATTCCTGGAATTGGAGGTGTTCACCCGCTTCGGCACCATGGTCGATGAGCGCACCCGCAAGGTCATCGAGCATGGCCGCCGTATCCGTGCCGTGCTGGCGCAGCGCCAATACGCGCCGCTCAGTTTGGGCGAACAGGTGGCGTTGCTGCTGGCGGTGAAAGAGGGCGTGCTCGACCGCGTCGCCCTGGACAAGGTCGATGACTTCCGCAGCCAGTTGGCGGCGTGGCTAACCAGCCGTTGCCCGGAGGCTCTGGCGCTCGACGATGCCGCCAAGCCGCTGTCCGACGCTTTGCGCGGGCGGTTGCTGATCGCGCTGGACGAGTTGGCGCGGACCTTCGCCACGCCGCAGGGAGGCTAGCCGCCATGCCCCGCCTCGCCGAGATCGAAGCCCATGTCGCCAGTATGGACACCCTGCAAGGCATCGTCGGGGCCATGCGCTCGCTGGCCGGTATCCGCGTGCAGGAAGCGCAGCGGGCTTTGCCGGGGGTGCGCCGCTATGCCGAGGTGATGGCCTCGGCCATCGGCCGCACGCTGGGCTTCATCGACGAACCGCCGCAGCGGGGGGCTTTGCGCGGCGGGCGGGCGGTGATTGTGCTGACGGCGGAGCACGGCTTTTCCGGCGGCTTCAACGAGCGGTTGATGGAGATGGCCGAACGGGTGCTGGCCCCCGACGACCGCCTGTATGTGCTGGGCAGCCGCGGTGCGGCGGTGCTGGAGGAGCGCGGGCGCAAGCCGCTGTGGTCGCAGGCGATGGCGACCCGCAGTGCGGGGGCGCGGGATTCGGCCCTAGCCCTGTCCGACGCGCTGTATCGCGGGCTGGCCGAGGGGACGCTGTCCCGCGTCGAGGTGATCTTCAGCCGCTTCCGCCAGCTTGGCGCTTGGGAGGTCGAGCGCAAGACCCTGCTGCCGCTGGACCTGCCGGTGCTGCGTTCGGCTCAGCCGCCGCTGCACACTTTGCCGCCGGCGGCGTTGCTGGAGTCATTGACCGGCGATTATGTCTTCGCCCTTTTGGTGGAGGCGGTGGTGGAGTCCATCGCCAGCGAAAATTCCGCCCGCTTTGCCGCCATGGAATCGGCGCATGACAATGTCGGAAAGAAGCTCGACCAGTTGCGTCAGGATGCCAACCGGGTGCGACAGGACGAGATCACCACCGAGCTGCTCGACCTGGTCACCGGGGCGGAAGCCGTAGTCAGGTAATACTGCTGTCATATTGGGGACATCTGTTGTTGAGCCGACGCTCATATAAAGGGACAATACGGGCCTGTTGAACACATAACCGTAAACCTTATAGGGGGTCATATGCACAGTATGCCCATGATTATGACCGCCAAACCTATTCAATCGGCCGGTAAGTCATATGTGAAAGTCAGGCTCGGTGACATTCCTCCGTTTACTCTATCGGAACGAGATGCCTGTGAATTCGCCAGCGCGTTGAGTGGATTCTCTACATCTCCGATCCGAACCAACCTGAATATTGAGCTGGTTATCGAAGATGTCGGCGACGAGATGGTCATCAAGATGCAAGGCTGGCGGCAAGTGCTCAGCCGCGACGACGCCAGCCGCCTCAAGGCGATGATGACGCCGCCGCCTTGGCGCTCTGGCACACGGTAAAACCTGTCCATCCTGTGACAAAAGCCCGGCTGCGGTTTTGACCGCAGCCGGGCTTTGTATTTACTGCGACAAGGCCAGTTGCGAAATCTGTGCCCCAATGGTGCTGGTGATTGCCGCCAAATCGCTGGGGGCCGGGGCGACATAGTAGAAGCCGGCGCCGCTAGAGCAATTTTGCAACAAGGCCTTGGTGGTGTCGTCCAACCCGGTCGAGGTGTCGCCGAAGGCAATGGTAAAAACCTTGATGCCGGTCGCTTTGACCGCTGTGCAATCGGCGGCCAGATTGGTGTTCAACTGAGTCGTGCTGCCGCCGGAATTCGGGTCGGAGGGAACGGTGCTGGTGGACGTGAACCCAGCGTCCCAGCTCTTATAAGCGCCGGGAATACCGGTGGTCTGGGTGCCGTCGGTCAACAGCATCAGCACCTTGGTGACATTCGAATTGCTGTAATCGACCGGCAATTCGGCGGATACGCCATCCCATTGGCCGCGCCAGTTCGGCGACAACGTGCGCCATCCCCAGATCACGCCCAAATTGATCATGGTTTGGCTCTGATCGAGCGCCTGCATCTGCGAAATGGTGTTCAGGATGGTGGTTTTGTTCGATGTCAGCGGAAGAACCGCCAAAGTGGGGCAGGGCAGTCCGGGGCCTTCCTGAATGCCATTGGCGGAGGGCGTCGAGTTCACTTTTCCACTTTGCGGCGATGCATTGGTTGACGTTGAAACAGCCGTATATGTGGACGCATTGTATGGTGTCGCAATGTAAGTATAGTTCGTTCCGCTGCTACCCCAGCCATGTCCGCCACCGCCTGAGCTTGACGTTACCCATGCATACCCGGTTTGGTTCCACATATTATATGGGGTGGAGTAGCCGTTATTTGGGTAAGACCACGCGGTATTGGCGGCATAGGTCCAGATATAGGGCTGGAATTGCGTGGTCGATGGCGGGGTGTCGACGGTCTCGGACACGGTGGGCCGTTCGAAGGTGCAGCCGCCCCAGGTCGAGGGCAGGAAAGCCGATGTCGGCGTGCTGCTGAAATCGATCCACGAGGTCGACAGAGGACCGGTGCCGGTGTTGACCAATTGGGTGAAGGGCACAATCGAGATGTTCAGGTTCG
>DATGZW010000562.1:0-4355 GCA_035297005.1 Patescibacteria group bacterium | reverse complement strand
GCTTTTGGCCTTCGGGCTTGTCGCTGTCGAACTGCGGCCCGACCTCGAACAACGCCACATCCTTGAAGCCCCGGTCGGCATTACGGCCAACGGCGGCGATCAAATTAGGCAACAAGCTGGGCCGCATGGCGTCGAGATCGGCGGAGATCGGATTGGCCAGCGTCAGTTCCGGCTTGCCGCCGCCGAACAAAACCGCCTGGGCCGAGGGCAGGAACGACCATGTCACCGTTTCGACCAGACCCCGCATCGCCAAGGCGCGGCGGACCCAGCCGCTGCGCTTCTGCGCAGGCGTCAGGACCGGACGAATGACGGCGGGACGCGGCATCGACAGCGTCGGGATCGCCCCATAGCCATGGATGCGGATGACCTCTTCGACCAGATCATGCTCGGCGGTGATGTCGCCGCGCCAGGACGGCGGGATCACGGCATAAGCGTCACCGTCTTGCTCGACCACGCAGCCCAGCGCCGTCAGAATGCCCGGCATGCTCGCTTCGGCGATTTCGACGCCGCCCAACTGGGCGACGCGATGCGGGCGGAAGGCGATGCGGCGGGTCTCGGCGGGAACGGCTCCGGCAACCACCGGTTCCGAGGCCTCGCCGCCGCAGATCTCGATGATCAGGCGGGTGGCCAGTTCCATTCCGTCGAAGACGAAGCCTGCATCGATGCCGCGCTCGAAGCGATAGCGGGCGTCGGATTCGACCGCCAGCTTCCGCCCAGCGGCAGCGGTACGCATGGGGTCGAACAGCGCGGTTTCCAGGAACACCGTGGTGGTGTCGGCCGACACGCTGGTCGGCTCGCCGCCGATAACGCCGGCCAACCCTTGGGCTCCGGCTTCGTCGGCGATCACCGTCATCAAGGCGTCGAGTGTGTAGCTTTTGCCGTTCAGCGCCGCCAGTTGCTCGCCGTCGCGGGCCAGACGGGCCTGAACATTGCCGGTCAGCTTGGCGGCGTCGAACACATGCAGGGGCCGGTTGAGGTCGAGCGTCATGAAATTGGTGATATCGACCAGCGCCGAAATCGGCCGCAGCCCGACGCCACTCAACAGATCCTTGAGCCATTGCGGGCTTTCGCCGTTGGTCACGCCGCGAATGGTGCGGCCGACGAACAGCGGGCAGGCCGCAACCGCCTCGACCGGGAAGTCCAGGCTGACAGTGGTCGGGCTGGCGAAGCTGCCAGCCACCGGAGCGACCTCCAGCGGCTTCAAGGTGCCGACACCCGCCGCCGCCAAATCGCGGGCGATGCCGCGCACGCCCAGGCAGTCGGCGCGGTTCGGCGTGATCGACACGTCAATGACCGGGTCCAGCGAGGTCAGCACATCGGCCAGCGCCGCCCCAACCGGGGTGTCGGCGGGCAATTCGATGATGCCGTCATGGTCTTCGCCCATGTTCAGCTCGCGCCACGAACACATCATGCCCTGCGATTCGATGTCGCGGACCTTGCCCTTTTTCAGCGCTTCGCCAGTGGCGGGGATGACCACGCCGGGCTGGGCCAGCACCACTTTAATGCCGGCGCGGGCGTTGGGGGCGCCGCAGACGACCTGCAACACGCCCTTGCCGCTATCGACCTTGCACAGGCGCAGGCGGTCGGCGTTGGGGTGTTTTTCCGCTTCCAGCACATGGCCGACGACGAAACCGGCCAGCCGCGCCGCCGGATCATCGATGGATTCGACTTCCAGGCCAAGCATGGTCAGGCGTTCGGACAACTCGGCCAGCGAGGCGGTGGTGTCGAGGTGGCGTTTCAGCCAGGACAGGGTGAATTTCATCGGGCCAGCCCTCCGGTCAGCGTCGGCACGTCGAGCGGCACGAAGCCATAATGCTTGAGCCAGCGCAGGTCCGAATCAAAGAAGGTGCGCAGGTCGGGAATGCCGTATTTCAGCATGGCGATGCGCTCGATGCCCATGCCGAAGGCGAAGCCCTGGTACTCGTCGGGATCGATGCCGCAATTGCGCAGCACATTGGGATGCACCATGCCGCAGCCGAGGATCTCCAGCCAATCGGCCCCAGCGCCGATCTTCAACTCGCCGCCGGCCCGCGAACAGCCGATATCGACCTCAGCCGAAGGTTCGGTGAAGGGGAAGAACGACGGGCGGAAACGCACGGGGACGTCATCGACCTCGAAATAGGTCTTCACGAATTCAATCAGGCAGCCCTTGAGGTGCCCCATATTGGTGGTCTTGTCGATGACCAGACCTTCGACCTGATGGAACATCGGCGTATGCGTCATGTCCGAGTCGCAACGATAGGTGCGCCCCGGAATGATCACGCGGATCGGCGGCGTCTGCGACAGCATGGTGCGCACCTGCACCGGCGAGGTGTGGGTGCGCAGCACTTGGCGCGTGCCGTCCTCGGCTTCGGGCAGGAAGAAGGTGTCGTGCATCAAGCGCGCCGGATGCTCGGGCGGGAAGTTCAGCGCGGTGAAGTTATGGAAATCGTCCTCGATATCCGGACCTTCGGCGACGGCGAAGCCCATCTGGCCGAAGATGGCGATGATCTCGTCCATGGTCTGGCTGATCGGATGGATGCGGCCTTGAACCTCGGGGCGCACCGGCAAGGTGACGTCGATCCGTTCGCGCGCCAGCCGCTCGTCGAGCACGGCGCTTTCGAGGGCGGCCTTGCGACGCTCCAATATGGAGACGACCGTCTCCTTGATCGCGTTGAGCCGCGCGCCTTCCGCTTTGCGGGCGTCGGGGTCAAGCTTCCCCAGCAGCGCCATACAGGCGGACAGCGCGCCTTTTTTTCCCAAAATCGCGATTCGGGCGTTCTCTAACTCATCAAGAGACGAGATGCCGTCGAGTTTCAGGAGAAAATCCGTTTCTTCTAGTTCGTACATCGGCGCGCTCCACGCAACATCTACCGCTCAATGGAAAAAGGGGGCCGTCTTGTGGACGGCCCCCTTCTTGCGTCTTCGCCGAGCCGAAGGGGCTCGAACCGGCCTTTAGGCCGCCAGAGCCGCCTGAGCCTGCTCGACGAGCTGCTTGAAGGCGTCCGGCTGCGTGATCGCAATATCGGACAGAACCTTGCGGTCCAATTCGATGCCGGCCTTCTTCAGCCCGTTGATGAAGCGGCTATAGGTCAGGCCATACTGACGGGTGCCGGCGTTGATGCGCTGGATCCACAGGGCGCGGAACGCACGCTTCTTGGCGCGACGGTCGCGATAGGCATAACGCAGCGCCTTCTCGACCTTCTGGATCGCAACCCGGAAGCAGTTGTTGGAACGGCCGCGGTAACCCTTGGCCAGCTTGATGATCTTACGGTGACGGGCGTGAGTGGTTACGCCCCGCTTGACGCGCGCCATGGATTAAGCTCCGTACGGCAGGTAGAAACGCTTGACGTTGGCCTGATCGACCTCGGCCACGATGTAAGTGCCGCGATGCTGGCGCTTCATCTTCGACGTCTTGGCGGACAGGCAGTGGCGCTTGAAGCCAACGTTCGCCCGAACTTTGCCGGTACCGGTGAGCTTGAACCGCTTCTTGGCGGAGCTCTTCGTCTTCATCTTGGGCATTTTCGCTTCCTTACGGACAGATGGTGAGCGATTCGTGAGCGCCGGGGCATGCCCTTCCAAGCCTCGGCCACTCGATGGAGACGGAGGTTATAACGATCCGGGAGGGGGAATGCAAGGGGATGGGAGGGAGGATTCATCTCCCTCGTCATGGCCGTGCTTGTCACGGCCATCCACGCGGCAGTTGCAGACGAGGGCCGTCGTATCTACGATCACCGCATGCAGGGCGGCTGGACCTATATTCTGACGAACCGACCGAATGGGACGCTATATGTCGGCGTCACCAGTGATCTTGCCCGTCGCATATGGGAACACCGCGAGGGTGTGGCGGATGGGTTCACCCGGCGATATGGCCTCGACCGCTTGGTTCTTGTCGAACGCTATGAGGACATCCGCATCGCGATCCAGCGAGAACGAAATCTGAAGCACTGGCCGCGCGCTTGGAAAGTCCGGCTGATTCTGGATGCGAATCCGGCGTGGGATGACCTTTATGCTTTGCTCGTTTGACGATACCCGTAGGAGTGCCTCACTCCCTAAATTCGCTAAAAAATTTCTCGTCTATCTCGAACGCGACAACTGGCACCACGCCAAGCTCTAGATGTTCAAGCATATCAACGAATTTTTCACCATCAATTAACTCTATCGGAGGAACGCCATCTCGGGATGCCTCCCGACGCGCTTCTGCTGTAAAAGAACCCGTCGTAATTATTATACCTTTATCCGCACGGCCGGCCATCGCGCCACGGAAATCTCGCACATGAGACGGTGAAACCGAATTTCTATAGCGTTTGCACTGAAACAGGACTTTGAAAGAGACGAGTGGATTTATTTGAAGCGTCCCGTAGCCGTCGATGCCT
>DATGZW010000561.1:0-4000 GCA_035297005.1 Patescibacteria group bacterium | reverse complement strand
GATTTTGATCTTGGGGACGAAGTTGACGGTGTATTCGGCGCCCCGGTAAATCTCGGTCTGGCCTTTCTGGCGGCCGAACCCTTTGACTTCCGTGACTGTAAGACCCTGTACGCCGATTTCGGTGAGCGCTTCGCGCACCTCGTCGAGTTTAAAGGGTTTGATAATGGCTGTGACCAGCTTCATGGCGCGGGTTCCCCTTGCCGTCGTGATTGGCGCAGTGCATGGCCATCGATAGCTGGGTGCTGCAAGTGCGAAGACAAAGTGTGCTTCGCCAGACGCTCCATCGTTCGTACGAATGGAGTCCTCGAAAATGACTTATGTGTTGAATTATCGGTTTGCCGTCACTTTTGGAGCAATGCCAAAGTGATGCCGGGAAGGTTTAGGACCGAGTACCGCGGCTCATTCGTCTTTGACGAATTCCGCCTGGATAGCGACGTTGACCCGATTGCCGACCGCCGGGAACCAAGTGCTCAGGCCAAGCCGGGAGCGGTCGAAGGAACCCGTCGCGGCAAAGCCCAACGTATATTGGCGCGATACCGGGTTGGGCGCGCCGCCGTTGAAGGTGACCAGCAAATCAATCGGAATCGACCGACCGCGCATGGTCAGGGTGCCGGCCATTTGCCCGGTGTCGGGGCCGCTGCGGGTCAAGCTGGTGCTGACGAAGCGGATGTCCGGATAGTGGGCGGCGTCGAACATCTCCGCCCCCGTGATCAAACGGTCGAGTTCGGGGTCGTTGGTATCAACGCTGGCCGCATCGATCACGACATCGACATGGCTGTCCTCGGGGCGTTGAGAGGCGAAATCGAGGCTGGCCGACACCTTGTCGAAACGCATGACGAAGCGGGTGTAATGCAGATGATCGACGTCGAAAAGGACGCTCCAGTGATGCGGATCCAGGTGATAATGACCAGCCGGCGCCTCGACCGGGTTGGTGTCGGTCGTATGCGTGACCACGCGCGCCGCCGTGCAGGAGCCAAGGCCGATCACCAGCAGGCCAACCACACTGCCGCGCAGGCCCCGATTGCCTGCCGTCATCATGGCCGGCTTCCCACCTGATCTTGCAGCAGGCCAGCGAGCTTTTCCTCGTCACGGGCGTCCAAGGCACCGGCCATGGCGATGGCGCGGTTGCGGATTAACGCATCCAGGGCATCGGCAGGGGAGTGCGTGACGATGCCTGCCAGCAGCCTCTTGGCGGCGTCGCGCTGCGCCTCGCCGCCCAAGGCCAGCAGTTCCAGGGCATACTGATAGGCGATTTGCGAATTACCCGGATCGAGTGTCAGGGCGCGCGTATAGGCGGCGGTTCCATCCGCCAGCGTCGCCCCATAGATCTCGCCACCGATGGCGCCGCCGTCGGAGACGATCTCCAGATTCCAGCCGCCGAACAGGGCATTCGCCCAAGGATTGCGCGGCTCCAGGGCCAGGGCGATGTCGATCTGTTGGCGGGCATCGTGGGCGCGGCCTTCAAAATGCGCGGTCAGGTATCCCTCTTGCCGCCCGATGAAGCCCAGCGCCACGGCCAAGGCGAGATGGCCATCAACCTCGCCGGCGTCAAGGCTGAGGGCATGGCGGGCATCCTGTTCGGCATCGGCGAACACCCGCAGGCGATCCTCCCCCGGCACTAGGAACTCGCCCTGGGCCAATTCCGCCAAAGCCGCCGTGACGCTGCCGCGCGCCGTACCGGCCGCACGTCCCAACTGCGCCGCACGTTGGTAATCGCCGTCATGCAAGGCTGTTTCCGCCGCGCCGTCATGCGCCGCCGCAATGGCCGCTCCGCCCAACGCAAGCAGCGCTGCCGTAACGACAACCGCACCAAATGGGACAGGCTGGGACATCAAGACCTCTGGGGCCGATGGCGACACCCTGGAAGATGGGAAAGCACCGCCCGGAATCAACGGCATGGCCCGCCGCGCGCTCAGGGAAGCGGCTTGGCCGTCAGGTCGAAAGTCACCGTCACCGTCGTTCCCACCCATTGGCCACTCGCCCAAATCCCCTGGCCGACGCCGAAATCGCCACGCTCGAACGCCACCTGACCTTGAGCGCGCGCCGTCTCGCCACTTTGCTGGAAGGTGAAAGGCAGCACCAACGGCTTGGTAACGCCGCGCAAGGTCAGTTGCCCCAGCGCCTCAAAAGTACCGGAGCCAGCGGCGCGGAAGCCATTGGCCTCGAAGCGGGCTTCGGGGAATTCCTTGACGTCGAACCATTCCACCTGCGGCAAGGCCTCGTCGCGCTGGCGGTCGCCGGTGGTGGCGCTGCTCATGTCGATGCGCACCAGCACATGGCCGGCAGTTGGCTTGGCCGGATCGAAATCGATATCGGCGGTGAGTTTTCCGAACTTTCCCTGAAACGGCTCACCGCCCTGGGTGGCGAGGAAGCCGAGTTGGCTCTGGCTGGGATCGACATGCCAGCCGGCGGCCAAAGCCGGCGACGCCGACACGGCGAAAATGACAAACGCGATGCCGCCGAAAGCTTTCACCCCCGCCCCCTGTCGCCAGAGCCGAAGCGTGGCAGCATGCGCCGCAGAACCGCATCATGCAGCACCATATGGTGGCGCATCGCCGCCCCCACATGTACGGCCAACAGCACCAACAGCGCCCAAGCTCCGGCATCGTGCAGGGCGGCCAGCGCCTTGGCCACCGGCGCTTTGTCCGGCAAAGTGGACAGGATCGGCAGATGCGGCCAGGGGATCACTCCGTACAGCAGCGTCGGCAGGTTCAGTGGCGACGCCGACACCGTGGCCCAGCCGAGCAGCGGCAGACCGATCAGCGCTACATAAAGCAACAGATGCCCCGCTTGCGCCGCCCGCCGTTCCCATAGCGGCATGGTCTGGGGCAAGGGCGGCGGGCGATGCCCCAGCCGCCATAGCACGCGCAGCACGGTCAAGCCGAGGACGGTGATGCCGACCGATTTATGCATTTGGTAAAGCTGGAATTGCAGCGCCGATCCGGGCCGCAGCGAGGTCATGGTGGTGCCCATGACGAACAGGCACAATACGGCGGCCGCCGTCAGCCAATGCACCAGAATGGCGACACCGTCATATCGTGCGTTGTCGGTCTCGGATGTCATGCTGTGACATGCCCTATCCATTTTCGCCATCAAGCTGAAGTGACCCCTCGCCGCCTCGTCCGCAAGGGAGCGGAGGGACGAGTCGATGTAAATTCACTTGAACCGCCTCCATGCTTGGAGTACCGCCGCCACAAGGGGTTGCTTAACAGCGGGATGGGAAAATCGTCGATGGGGGACGCCAGGCACACGCAATGGGACGCATTCTGCGGTGACATCGTCATCACGGCTGCGCCGATCGGGCCGGACGAATTGTGCAGCAACGCCGTCGATATCCTTACCGCCCATCCGGACTGGCCGGGGCTTGCCATCATTGGTAACGAACGTCGGGTTCTGGGCTATATCAGCCGCAACAAGCTGCTGTCGACCCTGTCGAAACCGCTGATGGCGGATCTCTATAACCGTCGCGCCGTCAGCCTGCTGATGGAGCCCGAACCATTGGTCGTCGATGTCGCCGACACCCTGGACCAAGCCTGCGAGCGCATTAATTTCGAGAAACCCGAAGCCTTGATCGAAGGCTTCATCATCGCTGATGGTGGCTATTATGCCGGATTGGGCGGGATGAAGCCGATCCTTGCCCAAACCGTCGAGCAAGCCCGCCGCCGCGCAGAATGCCTGGCGCACGAGAAGGAAGAGGTCGAGCGGGCCAATGGCTATGTGACCGAAAGCATCCGCTACGCCAGCCGCATCCAGACCTCGCTGTTGCCCGATCCCACACGGCTGGATGGCATCGTCGCCGACATCGCCATCGCCTGGCAGCCGCGCGACGTGGTAGGCGGCGATTTCTATTGGACCGGCCGCTTCGGTGACATCGGGCTGATCGTCCTTATGGACTGCACCGGCCACGGCGTGCCGGGGGCTTTCATGACGGCCATCGCCGTCTCGCAGCTCGATCGCGTGCTGTACGAATATTGTCACGACGACCCTGCCGTCATCCTGG
>DATGZW010000560.1:0-2900 GCA_035297005.1 Patescibacteria group bacterium | reverse complement strand
CAGCCGCTCGGCCGACAGTTGGATCGGCGTCAGTGGATTCTTGATCTCATGGGCGATGCGGCGGGCCACATCGGCCCAAGCGGCTTTGCGCTGAGCCGACAGCAATTCGGTGACATCGTCGAAGGTGGCGACGAAGCCGGTGATCCGCTCTTGCTCGTCGCGCTCCGAAACGATGCGCACCAGCAGTACCCGGCTACGATTGTCGCGGCGCAGCTTCATCTCGTCCTGCACCGAGCGTTCGGGACGGCGCTGCACCGCTTCGATCAGCCCAGCCATTTCCGGCACGGCTTCAGCCAAGGGCTTGCCAATCAGCGCCATCCCATCGATGCCAAGCAATTCAAGGGCGGAACGATTGGGCAATTCGACGATGCCATCGCGGTCGAGACCGATCACCCCCGCCGACACGCCAGCCAGAACCGTTTCGGTGAAGCGGCGGCGTTCATCCAATTCGCGGTTCGCCTCGATAAGATCGCGGCGCTGGGCATCCAGTTGGCTGGTCATACGGTTGAAGGCGCGCGACAGCGAGCCTAGCTCGTCGGCGCTGCCTTCCTCCTCGACGCGCGCCGAAAGATCGCCGGCCCGTATCCGCTCGGCGGCATCGATCAGGCGCATGATCGGAGTTGCCAATTGTGTCGCCAAGGTCAGCCCGACCGACACCGCCGCCAGCAGCAGCAGCAGCGCCACCACGGCGAAAATCGCCGAGAAGGTAATGGTCAGGCCGGAACGGGTATCCTCCAGCCGCTTATATTCGGCCACCGCCGCGTTGGTCCGCTCCATGTGGTCGATCACCTTGGGATCGACGAAGCGCCCGACATACAAATAGGTGTCCGACAGGCCGTCTTCCAGCTTGACCAAGGCGCGCACGCGCTGGTCGCCGGGGATGGTCAACACCGCCACATCGCTGGTCTTGGCCCGCTCGAAAGCCCAGGCGGGAATGCGGTCGATGGACAACTCCATCGAATAGGCCAGCCCGGTGCGCGCCAAAATCTGCCCCGAAACGTCGAAAATGATGGCCTCGGACAGCGCGCGCACGGCGGCCTGATTGTTGACGATTTTCGCCAGAATATCGGGGTTGCGCAAGACGTTGGTGCCGGCCCGGTTGATGTCGTTGGCCATGGCCAGGGCGTCGCCGCTGATGACTTGCTGATGCTCTTCCAAATAAGCGTTGGCGACCGCCAGGGATTCCTCCAGGGCGGTGCGGACGCGGGCATTGAACCATTGTTCGACACCGAAATGGATCAGCAGGGCGGAAAACACCGCCACCAGGATGGCCGGCGTGATGGCCACCACCGAAAACATCACCACCAGCCGCACATGCAGCTTTGATCCGGCCGAGCCGCTACGCCGCGCCGACCATACCCGCGCGATGCGCCGCGCCACCAGCGCCGCCAGCATCAACATCAACGCCAAATCGAGGTTGAGCAGGATCAGCACGGTGGTCGGATTGGGGCCACCCAGCGGCCCCGACCCGGTTAGCGTCACATAAGTGGCGATACCCGACGCCAGCGCCGCCAACGTCAGCGCCACCGCCAGCTTACGCGCCAGCCCCACCCGCCGCCCCCACAACCGCAGGCGCAGAAGTAGCCGGTTCCGATTGGATTTTTCGTTCATGCTTACCCGACCGCCCAAGAGGCTTATTTGAGCCCCCGAACAACTTGAATGTCGAGATCCTTGATCTTCTTGCGCAAGGTATTGCGGTTGAGTCCCAGCACATGGGCGGCCTTGATCTGGTTGCCGCGCGTCGCCTCCAGGGCCAGGGAGATTAGCGGACGCTCGACCTCGCGCAGCACCCGGTCATAGACTCCGGCAGCCGGCAAGCCGTCGGCATGGGCGGCGAAATAATCGCGCAAATGGCGTTCGACGGTGGCCGCCAAGCCTTCGCTCTCGACCGCCGCTTGCGGCTCGGTGGCCTGCATCGAGCCGGACAGCTCCGCCTCGACCACCTCGATGCCGATGACCTCTTGCGAATAGAGGGCAGCCAGACGGCGCACTAGATTTTCCAGCTCGCGCACATTGCCGGGCCAGCGATGGCGCTTCATCCGCTCCATCGCCTGGGCGTCGATGGTCTTCGACGGCAAGCCTTCGGAGGCGGCAAGCGTCAGGAAGTGGCGCACCAACTCGGCGATGTCTTCGGTACGCTCGCGCAACGGCGGCAAGCGGATCGGCACCACGTTGAGGCGATAGAACAAATCCTCGCGGAACAGACCCTGGCGGATCAGCTGGGTCAGATCACGGTGAGTGGCGGCGACGATGCGCACATTGGCGCGAATCGGCGTGCGCCCGCCGACCGTGGTGTACTCGCCTTCCTGCAACACGCGCAGCAGGCGGGTCTGCGCCTCAGGCGGCATGTCGCCGATTTCGTCGAGGAACAGCGTGCCGCCCTCGGCTTGCTCGAACCGCCCCGACGCCCGTTGGGTGGCGCCGGTGAAGGCGCCCTTCTCGTGGCCGAACAGTTCGCTTTCAATCAACTCGCGCGGGATCGCCGCCATGTTGATGGCGACGAAGGGACCGTTGCGGCGCTTGCCGTAATCATGCAGGGCGCGCGCCACCAATTCCTTGCCGGTGCCCGATTCGCCGGTGATCATGACGCTAAGGTCGGTGCCCATCAGGCGCGCCAGGGTGCGATAGATCTCCTGCATGGCCGAAGAGCGGCCGATCAGCGGCAGCTTCTCTTCCGGATCCTCGGCCGCGGCCTCGGCGGCGGGGGTGCGCGGCGTCGATAGCGCGCGCTGCACTACATTAACCAGTTCGCGGATATCGAACGGCTTGGGCATGTATTCGAAGGCGCCGCGCTGGGTCGCCTTGACTGCCGTCAGCAGGGTGTTTTGCGCGCTCATCACCACGATGCGCAGATCCGGACGGATCTTCTTGATGCGCGGCAGCAGATCCAGCCCGTTTTC
>DATGZW010000559.1:0-4690 GCA_035297005.1 Patescibacteria group bacterium | reverse complement strand
TCCACGGTATCGGCCGCGCCAAGGCGCAGCAGATTGTTGATAAGGTCGGCATTCCGGAGGAGAAGCGGGTCAACCAGCTCTCCGACGACGAAGTGTTGAAGATTCGCGAACTTATCGATCGCGACTTCCACGTCGAAGGCGATCTGCGACGTGAAGTCGCGATGAATATTAAGCGTCTGATGGACCTGGGCTGCTACCGCGGTCTCCGTCATCGTCGCGGTCTGCCGGTGCGCGGTCAGCGCACCCATACCAATGCCCGCACCCGCAAGGGTCCGGCCAAGCCGATCGCCGGTAAGAAGAAGGTGACCAAGTAACATGGCTAAGCCAGCTGTCCAGCGTCCGCGTCGCCGCGAACGTAAGAACATCACCTCGGGCGTGGCTCATGTGAACGCCACGTTCAACAACACCATGATCACCATCACCGACGCGCAGGGCAACACCATTGCCTGGTCGTCCTCGGGCATGCAGGGGTTCAAGGGCTCGCGTAAGTCCACTCCCTATGCCGCCCAGGTCGCCGCCGAGGATGCGGGCCGCAAGGCCGCCGAACATGGTATGCGGACCCTCGAGGTCGAGGTGAAGGGCCCCGGAGCCGGTCGTGAGTCCGCGCTGCGCGCTCTGCAGGCTGTTGGCTTCGCCATCACCTCCATCCGCGACGTTACCCCGATCCCGCATAACGGTTGCCGCCCGCGCAAGCGTCGTCGCGTCTAATCGTTCGCGGATATTCACTGGCGCGCCGCCGGTCCTATTGGGCCGGCGGTTGTGCCGTTGCAGACAACACGGCTTTCGTCTGCCGTTCCTAGCATGAGGTCACGCTCGTGATTCAACGTAACTGGCAGGAACTGATCAAACCGAACAAGCTCGCCATCGAGCCTGGCAATGA
The DNA here is from genome assembly GCA_035297005.1 of Patescibacteria group bacterium. Lineage (GTDB taxonomy): Bacteria > Pseudomonadota > Alphaproteobacteria > Rhodospirillales > Magnetospirillaceae > DATGZW01. The sequence goes on along the minus strand of DATGZW010000559.1, from coordinate 3,810 downwards.
TGGGGCGCGCAGCGCCATCGTCGTCGCCGAGCCCCTGGAGCGCGGCTTTGGTCTGACTCTCGGCAACGCACTGCGTCGCGTTCTGCTGTCGTCCCTTCAGGGCGCCGCGGTGACCGCGATCCACATCGACGGCGTGCTGCACGAATTTTCGTCCATCCCCGGCGTGCGTGAAGACGTCACCGACATCATTCTCAACGTCAAGACCCTCGGCCTGCGCATGCATGGCGAAGGGCCGAAGCGGATGAGCCTGCGGGCCACCGGCCCCGGTGAAGTCAAGGCCGGCATGATCGAAAGCGGTCATGACATCGAGATCATGGATCCCGAACTGGTCCTGTGCACGCTCGACGTCGGCGCCACGCTGAACATGGAACTAACCGTCGAAAGCGGTAAGGGCTATGTCCCGGCGTCGCAGAACCGCCCCGAAGATTCACCGATCGGCCTGATTCCGATCGACGCCATCTTCTCGCCGGTGCGCAAGATCGCCTACAAGATCGAGAACACCCGCGTCGGTCAGGTGACCGATTACGACAAGCTGATCATGACCATGGAAACCAACGGGGCCGTTACCCCCGAGGACGCGGTGGCTCTGGCCGCCCGTATCCTGCAGGATCAGTTGCAGCTGTTCATCAACTTCGAGGAGCCGCAAGCGGTTGCCGAGGAAGAGAAGAAGGACGAGCTGCCGTTCAACAAGAACCTGCTGCGCAAGGTCGACGAGCTTGAGCTGTCGGTCCGTTCGGCAAACTGCTTGAAGAACGATAACATCATCTATATCGGCGATTTGGTGCAGAAGACCGAGGCGGAGATGCTCCGTACCCCGAACTTCGGCCGCAAGTCGCTCAACGAGATCAAAGAAGTGCTGGGCACCATGGGCCTGCACCTCGGTATGGAAATTCCCAATTGGCCGCCCGAGAACATCGAGGACTTGGCCAAGAAGTTGGAAGAGCCCTACTAAGTCTCGATCACCGCCACCATCCCGCCGTACACGACCGCTTCTTCATGAAGCGATCCGCGGCGGCGGGCCAGTGCCTATCCGCGTCGTGCGCGACGCCCAGCCTAGAGGAGATCAAACGTTATGCGTCATGGTATGTCCGGCCGTAAGCTGAATCGCGACAGCACCGCCCGTAAGGCTCTGTTCGTCAGCCTTGCTCACGCTTTGCTGAAGCACGAGCAGATTAAGACCACGCTGCCGAAGGCGAAGGACTTGCGTCCGATCGTCGAGAAACTGATCACTCTGGGCAAGCGCGGCGACCTGCACGCCCGTCGTCAGGCGATCTCTGTGCTGCGCGACGAGAAGCTGGTGGGCAAGCTGTTCACCACCATCGCCGAGCGTTACAAAGAGCGCAACGGCGGCTACACCCGCGTCCTGCGCGCTGGCTTCCGTCATGGCGACATGGCACCGATGGCGATCATCGAACTGGTCGAGCGCGACGTCGCCGCCAAGGGCCTGGACAGCGGTCCGGTGCTGGGCAAGGACGAGGACGGCGAGGAGTAATCCTCCTGCCATCATCGCCGATCTGATTGAGGCAGCCTCTCGGGGCTGCCTCTTTCTATTTGGGGTGCTACACTCGCCCGAGCCTCCCTTTCGTTTCGGACCGACCATGACCTTGACCCTGATCCGCGCGCCGTTGGCGATGTTCGCACTCGTGCTGCTGGCGTTGCCGGCCCAAGCCCAGACGGCGACGGTGCCGCAATCGCGCGAACAGGTGCATCTCAGCTTCGCCCCGGTGGCCAAGCAGGCGATGCCGGCGGTGGTCAACATTTATACGCGGCGCGTGGTGCGCACCGCGTCGCCGTTGGTGAACGATCCGTTCTTCCGTCAGTTCTTCGGTAATCAGATGGGCGTGCCGCAGGAGCGCGTGCAGCGGTCCCTGGGCTCGGGCGTCATCGTCAAGCCGGACGGCGTGGTCATCACCAACCATCATGTGATCCGCGACGCCGACGAGGTGACCGTGGTGCTGGCCGACCGCCGCGAATTCGAGGCGAAGATCATCGGCTCGGACGAACGCACCGACATCGCCGTGTTGAAGATCGATACCGGCGGCCAGCCGTTGCCGGTGCTGCCGATGGGCGATTCCGACGCCTTGGAGGTCGGCGATCTGGTGCTGGCCATCGGCAATCCCTTCGGTGTCGGCCAGACGGTGACCATGGGCATCGTCTCGGCGCTGGCCCGCACCTCGATCGGCATCTCGGATTACCGCTCGTTCATCCAAACCGACGCCGCCATCAACCCCGGCAATTCGGGCGGCGCCCTGATCGACATCGACGGCCGCTTGATCGGCATCAACAGCGCCATCTATTCACAAGGCGAGGGCTCCGGGTCCATCGGCATCGGCTTCGCCATCCCCACCACCATGGTCAAGGCGGTGCTGGACAGCATCACCAGCGGCGGCAAGGCGGTGCGGCCGTGGCTGGGGGCGGGCGGGCAGGCGGTGACAGCGGAGATGTTCCAGGCACTGCAATTGCCGCGTCCGACCGGCGTGCTGGTCAACGCGGTCGAGCCGGGCAGCCCGGCGCAGCAGGCCGGTCTTAAGGTCGGCGACGTCATTCTGACGGTCAACGGCCACGAAATTGACGAGCCGGAGGGTTTGCGCTTCCGTATCGCCACGCTGTCGGTCGGCGCCACGGCGCAGGTGACGGTGCTGCGCGGCGGGCAAAACCTGACCCTGACCGCCAAGCTGCTGCCGCCGCCGGATCTGCCGCCGCGCGATAGTACCGACGTTTCGGGGCGTAACCCCTTCACCGGGACCACGGTTGCCAATATGAACCCGGCCTTGGCCGAGGAATTGGGGCTGGAGAAGGTCGATCCGGGCGTGACCATCGTCCGCCTGAAGCGCGGCTCCATCGCCAACCGCCTGGGGTTTCAACCGGGCGACGTGATCTTGCGGGTCAACGACCGCGCCATCGGCTCGGTGGCCGAGTTGCGCGGCGTGCTGGCGGCGGGAGCGCAGGACTGGAAGGTGGCGATCCGCCGCTCCGGGGAAGTGCTGACCATTTCGGTCGGCGGCTAGGGCGCCCCGTGGCCGGTCTGTTCGACAATCAAGCCCCGCGCCCGTTGGCCGACCGCCTGCGGCCGAAGTCGTTGGCGGATGTGGTCGGTCAGGATCATCTGATCGGGCAGGAAGGGCCGTTGGGCCGCTTGCTGGCGCAGGGACGGCTGTCCTCGGTGATCCTGTGGGGACCGCCGGGCTGTGGCAAAACCACCATCGCCCGGCTGCTGGCAGAACATACCGACCTGCATTTCGAACCGCTGTCGGCGGTATTCTCGGGCGTCGCCGATCTGCGCAAGGTGTTCGACGCCGCCACCAAGCGCCGCGTCGGCGGGCAGGGGACGCTGCTGTTCGTCGATGAGATCCATCGCTTCAACCGCGCCCAGCAGGACGGCTTCCTGCCCTATGTTGAAGACGGCACGGTCATTCTGGTCGGCGCCACCACCGAAAATCCCTCGTTCGAGTTGAACGCCGCGCTGTTGTCACGCATGCAGGTGCTGGTGCTGCGCCGCTTGGACGATGAGGCGCTCGACAAGCTTCTGGCCCGTGCCGAGGCCGATCTTGGGCGCTCTCTGCCGCTCAGCGACGAGGGGCGGGCGGCGTTGCGGGCCATGGCCGATGGCGATGGCCGCTATTTTCTCAATCTGGTCGAAGAGGTGTCGGCGCTGAAAGCCGGCGAACCGCTCGACGCCAAGGCCCTGGCCGCTGCCGTGCAAAAGCGCGCGCCGATCTATGACAAGGGCCAGGAAAGCCACTACAACCTGATGTCGGCGCTGCATAAATCGCTGCGCGGCTCCGACACCGACGCGGCGCTGTATTGGAT
>DATGZW010000558.1:0-2999 GCA_035297005.1 Patescibacteria group bacterium | reverse complement strand
GGCGTGGCGCCGACACCGGCGACGGCGACCTTGACCATCACCTATCCGGGCACCGGCAGTGGAGGGAGCGGCGGAGGCGGGAGCGGCACCAACAACCCGCCATCCGGGACTGCCACCGAGACCACCCAAACGGCCAAAGCCAACAACAATCAGCAAATCAGCCAGCCGATGACGACCAATCTGGGCAGCGTCAGCGCCGGATTGCTGCCGCCGCCCTCCGGCATCTACGCCACCGGCAGCAATCTAGTCGGAGCCAATCAGACCTCCTATAGCGCCGCCACCTATAATGCGAATTTTGCCAACTACACTCTCAACAGTAGCTTGGCCTCCAGCACCATGAACGCCTATTTCGACTTCAGCACCGCGACGGTGACCAGCGGAACTGCCTGCTTCAGCTCGACGCCGGGCAATACCGGGCCGTATATCGACGCCAGCCAGATGACGGTCGCCAACAGTTCCTGGGTGTGGTCCAACGTCTATGTGAACGCCCTGCCGAACCACGCCATCGACTTCATGGGCACCAATCCCGGCACCGGCTGCACCGGCATGAATGCCAGTCTTCAATTCACGATTCCCTCGGTCTACAAGGGCATTCAGGCGGCCATCTATTTCGATCCGGCGGCGACCCAACCGGCAGCGGTTGGCTTCACCTTCAAGAATAGCGGCACCACCCACGGCACCATCTACGTCTGCAATTCCGCCAGCAATGCCCAAGCCAACACCTTGTTCCCCACCATCACCGCCTGGGGAAGCGTCGTGAACTGGTGCCAGTCCGGCAGTGGAGGATCGACACTGTCCACCAACGACCCGCAATACCTGTATTTCTATGACTTCTCCGGCGGCTTCACCGAAGTGGACATCTTCGCCGTCGGCACCACCAAGTTCTGGCTGGGCGGTGTCGGACTGATGCTGAATTAGCCCGACAGAGAGACAGCCAGGACGGACCGCCCTTGCCACGCTTGCCATGCATGCGGATAATACCAACGGGATAATGCGGAAGCGGAATCGATATGACCAACCAGCGCGGCTTCACTCTTATCGAATTGTCGATCGTGCTGGCCATCATCGGCCTGCTGGTCGGTGGCGGCTTGATGTCGTTCAGCCAGGTGGCTGAAAAGAACCGCATCACCCTGACCGGCCAGAACATGGACCAGATTGAAAGCGCGCTGGTGCTGTTCGCCATCCGCAACCACCGCCTGCCCTGCCCGGCCGATGGCAGTCTGGCCAGCACCAACGCCCTTTATGGCAAGGAGCAGGCACAGGGTGGCGTCACGGCTGGCACCGTCAATAGCTGCGCCATCACCGGCGGAACGGCGGTAGTGCCGTGGATCACCCTGGGGCTCAGCGAGAACTATTCGTTGGATGGCTGGAACCACCGCTACAGCTACATGGCGGCGAATGCGGGGATCGGCACCGACAGCTTGGTGATGGGGGACAGCGGCACGACCGCCGGCTGCCTGTATCGCAACGTGACCGGCGGAACCCAGAGAAACAGCACCGGCACTGGAACAACCTGCGACGGCACCATTTCCATTTCCCTCGCCAACGCCTATCCCGCCGGAACCTACCTCACCGTACAGAACATTGCCGGAACTGAGTTGACCACGGCACAGCCAACCGGCGGCGATGCTGGCGTCGCCACCACCACCGTCGGCGCCGCTGGCGGGCGCGCCGCTTATGTGTTGCTCAGCCACGGCCATAACGGCTGGTGGGGCTACAGTCAGGCCGGCATCCAGGACGCTCCCGGCACGGCCTTCAGCGTCGCCGAAAGCACCAATGGCGGCGGCGGCGCCACCTATTATCAGGACACCATGCGCACCGGCAACCCCAGCGTTAATTACTTCGACGATATCGTCCGTTGGCGCACGCCGGCCTTCATCATCCAGGCTTGCGGCACGGGCGCATGCGGCAACCCATGATCCGACGCGGGTTGTTCGGCGCCGCCTTTGGCGCGTTGCTGCTGTGCGGGCTGGCAGTGCCTGCCGTCGCCGTCGAGGGCTTGCCTCCGGCCCAGCCGCCACCGCGGGCCGAAGCGCCGCCGCCCGCCCCCGCCGCGCCGCGCTCCCAGGAGCCACCGGCCCCGATGGTCGAGGCGGTACCGTCCTGCCTGCCGTTCATCGAGCACGAGGAACGGGCGCTCCGCATTCCCTCCGGCCTGCTGCGCGCCGTCGCCATGGTCGAATCCGGCCGTCGCTTCCCCGATACCAACCAGCGCGAACCGTGGCCGTGGACCATCAACGTCCTGGGGGCCGGCCGTTTCCTCGGCAACCGCGCCGACGCCATCGGCCAAGCCAGCCAGATCCTCTCGACCGACCAGGGGTTGATGGATGTCGGCTGCATGCAGGTCAACCTGTACCACCACCCGCACGCCTTCCCCACCCTGTCCGCCGCCTTCGAACCCGACACCAATGTCCATTACGCGGCGAGCTTTCTGAAACAGCTCTACCAGACCCATCATTCCTGGCTGCAAGCGGTCGCCGCCTATCACTCCGGCACGCCGGATGGCAACGGGGCGGCCGAGTATTTGGCCAAGGTGGTCTATCTGTGGAAGGGTGGCCAGCCGCTCACCGTGATGAGCAGCAGCCGGCACGGCGCGCAGAGCGACGACGAGCCCGACGACGCCGTGACCGCCGAACTGCCGCCAGCCATGGATATCGCCGTCACCTTCTTCGAGAACGCCGATTTCACCACGGCGCAGGCGATCTACCGCTCGATCCTGGTGGAGCACCCCGACCAGCGCGAGGCCCTGCTGGGTCTGGCCACCATCTTCGAGCGGCAGAACAAGCTTGAGGACGCGCGGTTCTATTACGAACGCACGCTGATTGCCGATCCCCTCAACCGCTTCGCCATCGACGGGCTGCTGCGCCTGATCGATGGGGTGACCGACCAACGCAAGTTGATCTGGCTGACCAGTGCCCGTCAGGTGGCCCCCAATGCGGCGGAGTTTCCCGCCCGTCTGGCGCATGCCTATGCCGATCAAGGCGACCTTTCCCAAGCCA
>DATGZW010000557.1:0-3912 GCA_035297005.1 Patescibacteria group bacterium | reverse complement strand
GCGGGCGCGTCCACCAAGGCGTCGGCGGGCAGGCCCTTGGCGCGGATGGCGGCATGCGGGCAGACCATCGCGCATTTGTTGCACTGGATGCACAGGTCTTCTTCCCATACCGGGATCTCGTCGGCGATATTGCGCTTTTCGAACTTCGCCGTGCCGACCGGCCAAGTGCCATCCACCGGGAAGGCGCTGACCGGCAGCAAATCGCCCTTGCCGGCCAGCATCATGGCGGTGACGCGCTGGACGAAATCGGGAGCGTCATGCGGCACGATGGGGGGCAAGTCGTGATCGGCGGTAATCTGCCCGCTCACCGTCACCTGTTCCAGATGCGCCAGGGACATATCGACGGCGGCATAGTTCTTTTCGACCAGCTTCTTGCTCTTGCGGCCATAGGTTTTTTCGATGGCCTTTTTGATGCTGGCGATAGCCTTCTCCGGCGGTAGCACCTCGGACAGGGCGAAGAAACAGGACTGCATGATGGTGTTGATGCGCCCGCCCATGCCGGCAGCCTGGGCCACCTTGCGGGCGTCGATCACATGGAACTTCAGCTGCTTGTCGATGATGGTCTGCTGTACCGACAGCGGCAGGCGGTCCCACACCTCGTCCTTGCCATAGGGCGCGTTGAGCAGGAACGTCGCCCCCTGCGCCGCGTATTGCAGCACGTCGTATCTGTCCAGGAAGACGAAGTGATGACAGGCGACGAACTCGGCCTCCTGCACCAGATAGGCGGACTGGATTTTATGCGGGCTGAAGCGCAGATGCGAGATGGTCACCGCGCCTGACTTCTTCGAGTCGTAGACGAAATAGCCCTGTGCATAGAGGTCGGTGTTGTCGGCGATGATCTTGATCGAGTTCTTGTTGGCGCCGACGGTGCCGTCCGAGCCTAGACCAAAGAACACCGCGCGCTTGACGTCGCTGGACCCCAGGCGGAAAGAGTCATCGATGGCCAGCGACAGGCCGGTGACATCGTCGTTGATGCCGACGGTGAAATGCCGCTTGGGAGCCTCGGCGTCCATCTCGGTGAACACCGCCTTGACCATCGCCGGAGTGAATTCCTTGGAGGCCAAACCGAAGCGGCCGCCGATCACGCGGGGCTCGGCCCCGGTTGGACGCAAGCCGGTGGCGCGTGCCTCGGCCAAAGCGGTGACGACGTCCAGATACAGCGGCTCGCCGACGGCGCCCGGCTCTTTGCAACGGTCCAGCACGGCAATCGAACGAACGGTCGGGGGCAGAGCGGCGACAAAGTCGTCGATGCTGAAGGGGCGGAACAGCCGCACTTTCAGTACGCCGGCCTTTTCGCCATGGCGGGTCAGCCAAGCGGCAGTCTTGTCCACCGTCTCGGCGCCCGATCCCATGACGATGACGACTTTTTCCGCTTCCGGATGGCCGACATAGTCGAACAGCTTGTATTGGCGGCCGGTCAGGGCGGCGAAGCGGTCCATCTCGGCCTGGACGATGCCGGGCAGGGCGTCATAGAAGGGATTGCGCGCCTCTTGCGCCTGGAAAAAGGTGTCGGGGTTCTGCGCGGTGCCGCGCACGACCGGATGGTCGGGACTAAGCGCGCGGTTGCGATAGGCGGCAATCAGGTGCTCGTCGATGAGCGAGCGCAGATCGGCATCCGACAGCGCCTCGATCTTGGCGACTTCGTGCGAGGTGCGGAAGCCGTCGAAGAAATGCAGGAACGGTACCCGCGAGCGCAAAGTCGCCGCCTGGGCGATCGCCGCCATGTCGTGGGCTTCCTGCACCGAATTCGACGACAGCATGGCGAAGCCGGTCTGGCGGCAGGCCATGACGTCGGAATGGTCGCCGAAGATCGACAGCGCATGTGTCGCCACGGTGCGCGCCGACACATGCATGACGAACGGCGTCAATTCGCCAGCGATCTTGTACATGTTGGGGATCATCAGCAGCAGGCCTTGCGAGGCCGTGAAGGTGGTGCCCAGCGAACCCGCCTGGATGGCGCCATGCACCGCACCGGCGGCGCCGCCCTCGGACTGCATTTCGGTGATCTCGGGAACGATGCCCCAAATATTATGCTTACCCTCCGACGCCCATTGGTCGGCCAACTCGCCCATCGTCGAGGACGGGGTGATCGGATAGATCACGGCGATTTCATTGGTACGATATGCAACCGACGCACAGGCTTCGTTGCCATCGACGGTAATCATCTGCTTTTTTGACATGGGAGCCGGTCCCTAATCCAAAAGAAATCTTAAGCGAATTGAACCATAGTCTTGGTGTGGGATTAAAGCGTTAGTCCCATGACCGTCCAAAAAAGCTGTGTCTTTCCTCCCTCGCTCTCCCCTTGACAACGATTCCCGGTAGAGAATGGGCGCGAAAGACGCGGCCTGTGGGTTTCGCGCCGCCCGGCATTTTTCCGACAGAGGCTTTCCCCGGCGAGTGCAGTGTTGTTAGACTGCCAAGCTGGGGGCGTTGGGAGGTGACAAGTGGCGGTCAATTGGACGGTGTGGATGGACCGCTTGCGCCCGCTGACCGAGAGCCGTCGCGGCATTCTGCTGGGCGGCGCGGTGATCTTGGGGCTTGGCGTCGTCATCGGCCTGATTGGTGGGCGAGCGTGGTCGCCCGCGTCGCGGCCTTTGCCCACAGCCGCACCCGTTGTATCCAGCGCGCTGCCCTCGGCGGCCCAGGTTGCCGCCGCACCGCATCCGACGCTGGTCTTGCCCAATGATCCGCCTGCCACCGAGACCAGTCCGCATACCGTGCTCGACAGCGAGCCGCCGCCGGTCGAGACGCAGATGGCTAGCGTGGCCCTGCCTCCAGTCCTGCCGGCGGGATCTCCCGATTGGCAGAAATATGCACAGCCGTCGCCGCCGACGGGCGGGCGGCCGATGATCGCGGTGATCATCGACGACATGGGCCTCGACAGGAAGCGCTCTGAGCAGGTGCTGCAATTGCCGGGTCCGCTGACCATTTCGTTCATGTCCTATGCCGAGGCACTGAACCGCCAGAGCGAAGAGGCGCGGGCGCATGGGCATGAATTGATGATGCATGTGCCGATGGAACCGATGGGCGAGGGCATTGATCCCGGTCCTGGCGCTCTGCTGAACAGTTTGCCGCCTGATGAGTTGCGTCGGCGTGTGGTGGATGATCTCGACAGGTTCAAAGGCTATGTCGGCATCAACAACCACATGGGCAGCAAGTTCACCGCCTATGCTCCCGGCATGCAGGTGGTGATGGAGGAACTGCACCGGCGCGGGCTGTTGTTCATCGATTCGCTGACCACCGATCACAGCGTCGGGCTGGATCTGGCGCATCGGGCGGGGGTGCCGACGGCGGGGCGCAACGTGTTCCTCGACAACGAAGCGGACGCCGCCGCCGTGCAAGCGCAATTGGCCCGCACCGAGGACATGGCGCGCAAGAAAGGCAATGCCATCGCCATCGGCCATCCGCGCGATGTCACCATCGCCGTGCTGGCGGCATGGTTGCCGACCCTGGAGCAAAAAGGCTTTGTGCTGGTGCCGGTCACTGCTGTGGTCAAGGCGCGCATGACCACAGCGACCGCCGCCACCCATTGACGCGGGGCGGCAGGCGGTTAACTATCAGACAAGTCTAATATTGAAGCGGAGAACGACGATGGCCAAGGTGTTCAAGGTGTCCGGCATGACCTGCGGCGGTTGCGCCCGTTCGGTCGAACAGGCGATCAAGTCCGCCGCTCCGGGCGCCAGCGTCTCCGTCGATTTGCCGAACGGTCAAGTCACTGTCGATGGCGCTGACGACCAAGCGGTGGCCAAGGCGGTGGACGACGCCGGGTTTGACTTCCTCGGCACTGCCTGAGGGGGGGGACTCCCATAGGCGCTAGGTTAAGCTAGACAGCGGGAATCATTATGTGATTCATAGGAGAGATGCAGACATCATCTCTCCTGACCGACGATGGTTGGTCGTCCCTGCTGCGGG
>DATGZW010000556.1:0-4076 GCA_035297005.1 Patescibacteria group bacterium | reverse complement strand
GCTGCGCAGGCCGGTCGGCAAGCGGGGATCGTCGATCGAGGCGGCATCCAGGCAAACATCGTGCCCCGACAGCCGGTTGCCCTCGCACAGGGCCTCGTCTTCCGTCACTTCGCCTTCCTGCACCGCGCGCTGCATCATCAGCCACGCCATCGCCTGGGTCAGCCGTGAGGTCAGGCGGAATGCCTCGCAGCTATAATAAAGCGTGCCGACCGTGCTGTCGGGCCGCCGCTCACGCGGGCTGACATGGGCCATGTAATTGCGCGCTTCGATGATCAGGTCGAGAGCCTCGTCGAAGGTGCGGGTGAACATTGTCGGCTGTGGGGCCATGCCGGCCTCCTTTCAAGCGCCCTTGGCGGGCCGTCGTCCAGTTTTGTAACTATGGCGGCGGCGGGCGTTTTTCAACATGCCGGGATATGCGCGAAAGGGGAATTCAGCGGCTCGGAAGGGGTAGCGCGGGGCCCTTGAAACCGCCGGCAGCCTGATTAAATCATATGCCGTGCGGTTGCCGGACATCGGGATCGCACATTCGGCGGCCGGCATGCAATCGGTGCCGTGGCCGCGACATTGCTCAATGGAGGATGTTATGCGTACGTTTGATTTGTCTCCGCTGTTCCGCTCCACCGTCGGCTTCGACCATCTGGCCCGCATGCTGGATGCCGCCGCTCGGCTTGACGACCAGACCGTTTCCTATCCGCCCTATAACATCGAGAAGCTGGACGAGGATCACTACCGCATCACCATGGCGGTGGCGGGCTTCGCCGAGGGCGATCTTGAGTTGACGGCGCAAGGGCAGACCCTGGTCATCACCGGACGGGCGCAAAAGGACGAGGCCAATACCGCGCAGCTTCTGCATCGCGGCATCGCCGGGCGGTCGTTCGAACGCCGCTTCGAATTGGCCGAGACCATCCGCGTTACCGGCGCCAGCTTGGTAAACGGCCTGCTCCATGTCGATCTTGTGCGTGAAGTGCCCGAGGCCATGAAGCCCCGCACCATCGCCATCACCGGCAAGCCGGCCGAACAGCCGAAGGTGATCGAGAACAAAGCCGCCTAACCATGGCGGTCTGACGAGACAGGGGGCCGCAAGGCCCCCTGGGCTTGTTCAGCGGCACCCCAGAAACGCCTCGCGGATTGGTTCGGGGATCGGCGCAGGGCGTTCGTCGGCGCGACCGACGAATACATGCACCCAATGCCCAAAGGCCGAGGCTTCGTCATCGCCTTTGCGGAACAGCGCCAAAGCATAGCGGACGCTGCTGTTGCCGACCCGTTCGACGCGCAAGGCGCCCTCGACGGTTTCGGGGAAGGACAGCGCCTTGCCAAAGCGGCACATGATCTCGGCGGCATAGGGGATGACCGGATCGTGCTCCAGATCCAGCGGCACGTGATCGCGGAAGAACGCCACCACCACCGCCTCGAAGAAGCGGTTGTAGGTAACGTTGTTCAGGTGGCCGAACATGTCGTTGTCGGACCAGCGGGTTTGGATCTCGGTGGTATAGCGGAAGTCGTCACGGCGCGGCGGCACCGGCAGCGCGCTCATCGCACCGCCTCCGCCACCGTCCACCAGCTTCCGCGCAGGCCTTTGACCGAAACCCGCACCATGCCCTTGCCGCGCGAGGTGATCCGCGCCCGTTCCCCGCCGCGAACGGCCCGGCAAGGACCGTCCATCAGCTTGCGGAAGGTTTTTTCATCCTGCTGCACCGAAGCCGCGACCAACCGCTCCAGCGATTTCTGGTCGTGGCACATGGCGTAGCCTTTTTTCAGTCCGGCGGCCTGGGCCGGAGCGGCAACCGCGGCCAGCGCCACGGCGACCATCATCAGTGAGGATATTTTCATCGGCGAAACAACGATTCGGCTCCTGCGCGGACACCCTGCTTGGCGCCGATGGCGGCGCGGGCGCGGGTAATTTCGGCTTCCAGTTGACGAATATAGCCGTTCAACTCGCCCACCGACATCGGTTCGAGGGCTTTCGGTTCGATTTTTTCGCGTCGCGGGTCGATCTCGTCGGGGTCCATGGCCTTGTCCTCTTGCCTCGCTGGCCCCAAGGTACCAAACTGCGCGCGCAATTGGGACTGCGAGAAAGACATGACTCTGCCCGCGATTATGAAGTGCATCGAAATTCCGTCGTTCGGCGGCCCCGAGGTTCTGACTCTGGCCGAGCGCCCGATCCCCGTCGCCAAGCCCGGCGAAGTGCTGATCCAGGTCGCCGCCGCCGGCATCAACCGGCCCGACGTGGTCCAGCGCCAAGGGTTGTACCCGCCACCGCCCGGCGCGTCGGACATTCCCGGCCTGGAAGTCGCCGGCACGGTGGTCGCCCTGGGCGACGGCGTCACCACGCTGGCCGTGGGTGACCGCGTCTGCGCCCTGCTGACCGGCGGCGGCTATGCCGAGTACTGCACTGCCGCCGCCTCGCTGTGCCTGCCCTTGCCGGCTGGTTACGACATGGTCAAAGCGGCAGCGCTGCCCGAGACCTTCTTTACCGTCTGGCACAATGTGTTCCAGCGCGCCCATCTGGCCGCCGGCGAAAGCTTCCTGGTGCATGGCGGCACCGGCGGCATCGGCACCACGGCCATCCAGCTCGCCAAGGCCTTCGGCGCCCGCGTCTTCACCACCGCCGGCAGCGCCGCCAAATGCGCCGCCTGCGTGACGTTGGGAGCCGACCGCGCCATCAACTACACCACCGAGGATTTCGTCGAGGTGATCGCCGCCGAGACCGGCAAAAAGGGCGTCGACGTCATCCTAGACATGGTTGGCGGCGATTATCTGCCGCGTAACATTAAAAGTCTGGCCGCCGACGGCCGCCATGTCAGCATCGCTTTCCTGCGCGGCCCCAAGGCCGAAGTGAACTTCCTGCCGGTGATGCTGAAGCGGCTGACCCTGACCGGATCGACCCTGCGCCCGCAACCGGTGGCGCAAAAAGCCCTGATCGCGGCGGAGTTGCGCGAAAAAGTGTGGCCGTTGCTCGACCAAGGCAGCCTAGCCCCGCTGGTCCACGCGACCTTTGGCCTAGCCGAAGCGGCCGAGGGACATCGCCTGATGGAGAGCAGTGCGCATATCGGTAAGATCGTGCTGGTCGTGTAATCTTATTTCCCCGCATTTGACCTTCGTAGGGACGGACGTCTATATAAGGGTCTGACGAATCGAAAAGCGCCGGCTTTGTCCGGCAACCAGGTCACAAGAACGTTTAATAGAGACCTGAAAGGAGGAATTATGGCCTTGCCGGTCATGCCCAAGGCGACCGCCGTGTGGCTCGTCGAGAACACCAAGCTGTCGTTCGAGCAGATCGCCGACTTCTGCGGCATGCATTCCCTCGAAGTGCAGGCCATTGCCGATGGTGAAGTCGCCGTCGGTATCGTCGGCCTCGATCCCGTGGTCAACGGCCAGCTTTCCCGCGAGGAGATCGATCGCTGCGAAGGCGACGAGAACGCCCATCTGCGCCTTGCCTCGTCGCCCGAACTGGCGCGCCAGAAGGCCAAGGGGGCTCGCTATACCCCCGTGTCCAAGCGCCAGGACAAGCCCGACGCCATCGCCTGGCTGTTGAAGCACCACCCGGCGCTGTCCGATGCCCAGCTGTGCAAGCTGATCGGCACCACCAAGGACACCATCGCCAAGGTGCGCGACAAGTCTCATTGGAACGCCTCCAACATCAAGCCGCGCAATCCGGTCACCCTTGGCCTGTGCACCGAGGCGGATTTGGAAAAGGCGGCCATCATCGCCCGGCCGCGCGGATCGTCGCATCCGGTCCCGCAGCCGCTGGAAGGCTACGACCACTCGCACGAGTAACCTCGCGCGGGTACGACGAAAATAAAGGCGCGGCGGCAAAGGCTTCCGCGCCTTTTTTCTGTCCGTTGTCGACATCGGTTGCTCGCCGAACTTCCAAGCACCAAAAAGTCGTCATGGCCGTGCTGGTCACGGCAATCCACGCGGATCGGCGAGACCACGGCCGGCGGTCTCCGCACGGTCAGATGTGCACCACGGCGTGGATCACCGGCACAAGGCCGGTGATGACGATTTTTGGCTGCCTCTCAATAATCATAGAAACGAAAAAGGGCGCGAAGATCACTCTCCGCGCCCCTTTCCTT
>DATGZW010000555.1:0-6637 GCA_035297005.1 Patescibacteria group bacterium | reverse complement strand
TGGAAGCCTCCATCGAGTTGCAGCGGCTGGCCGAAGAGATCGCCCGGCATGACCGCGCCTATCACCAGTTGGACGCGCCGCTGGTATCGGATGCCGAATACGACGCCCTGCGCCAGCGCAACAGCGCCATCGAAGCGCTCTTTCCCCATTTGATCCGCCCCGACAGCCCCAGCCGCCGCGTCGGCGCCGCCGCCGTCGAAGGCTTCGGCAAGGTGCGTCACGCCCGCCCGATGCTGTCGCTCGACAATGCCTTCGCCGACGAGGATGTCGAGGAATTCGTCGCCCGCATCCGCCGCTTTCTTGGACTGGCCGAGGACGAGGCGGTGGAACTGGTGGCCGAGCCGAAGATCGATGGCCTGTCGATCAGCCTGCGCTATGAACAGGGCCGCTTCGTCCAAGGCGCCACGCGCGGCGACGGCAGCGAAGGCGAAGATGTCACCGCCAATCTGCTGACCCTGAAAGACCTGCCGCGCCAATTGACCGGCCCCGCCCCCGCCGTGCTGGAAGTGCGCGGTGAGGTGTTCATGAGCAAGGCCGACTTCCTGGCCCTGAACGACCAGCGCGCCGCCGAGAGCGAAGACGCCTTCGCCAATCCGCGCAACGCCGCCGCCGGCAGCTTGCGCCAGTTGGATCCCGCCATCACCGCCAAGCGCCCGCTCAGCCTGTTCGCCTATGCCATGGGCGACGTCAGCGAGGACATCGCCGCCACCCATTGGGAATTCCTCGACCGGCTGCGCGGCTGGGGCTTCCGCGTCAACGACCGCGTGCGCAGTTGCGCCGGCGCAACTGAAGCGCTGGCCTTCTATCACCGCCTCGGCGACGACCGCGCCGCCCTGCCCTATGACATCGACGGGGTGGTCTACAAGGTCAACCGCTTCGACTGGCAGGCCCGGTTGGGTCAAGTCAGCCGCAGTCCGCGTTGGGCCATCGCCCATAAGTTCCCCGCTGAACAGGCCACCACCACCCTTAAGGACATCACCGTCCAAGTCGGCCGCACCGGCGCGCTGACGCCGCTGGCGATCCTGGAACCGGTGGGAGTCGGCGGCGTCATCGTCAGCAGCGCCACCCTGCACAACGAAGGCGAAATCGCCCGCAAGGACTTCCGCGTCGGCGACTCCGTGATCATCCAACGGGCCGGCGACGTCATCCCGCAGGTGGTCGCCGTGGTGCTGGACAAGCGCCCCGCCAATTCCGTGCCGTTCGTCCCCAGCGACCATTGCCCCATCTGCGGCAGCCTGGCCGTCAAGCCCGAGGGCGAGGCCATCCGCCGCTGCACCGGCGGCCTGACCTGCGACGCCCAGGTCGTCGAGCGGCTGATCCATTTCGCCTCACGCAAGGCCTTCGACATCGAGGGTTTAGGCGACAAGAACTGTGAGTTCCTGTTCCGCACCGGCCGCGTCCGCTCGCCCGCCGACATCTTCCGTCTGGCCGAACATGAACAGGCCAAGGACAACCTGCTGCCCCTGCGCACCCAACCCGGCTGGGGGGCCAAATCGGTGGAGAAGCTGTTCGCCGCCATCGACACGCGACGCAGCATTTCCCTCGACCGCTTCATCTATGCCTTGGGCATCCGCCAAGTCGGCGAGGCGACGGCGCGGCTGCTGGCGCTCAACTATCACAGCCTGGACGGCTGGCGCGCCGCCATGCAGGCCGCCACCGCCGACCGCGAAAGCGAGGCTTGGACGCATTTGACCTCCATCGACCAAATCGGCCCGGCGGTGGCGGGCGAAATCGCCGACTTCTTCGCCGAAGAGCATAACCTGAAGGCTCTCGCCGATCTCGTCGCCCAGCTCACCGTCGAGGACTTCGCCGCCCCGGCCTCCGCCGAGTCTCCGGTGGCCGGCAAGACCGTGGTGTTCACCGGCAGCCTGGAGACCATGAGCCGCGACGAAGCCAAAGCCCGCGCCCAGGCCTTGGGCGCCAAGGTGGCCGGATCGGTGTCGGCGAAAACCGACTATGTGGTAGCCGGAGCCGACGCCGGATCGAAGCTCAACAAAGCCCGCGACTTAGGCGTGACCGTGATGACCGAACAGGACTGGCTGAGCTTGATCGGCGGCTGAGGGCGAGCGTTTCCCCCTTGAAGTGTGGCGCTCGCGGCCCCTTATCTCAATTGGGCAACGAGTGCGGCCGGATGCCGGCCCACCGCCAGGAAACGGGAGAGCAACGCATGATCGTCCGCGCACTGCTAAAGACCAAGGCCAGCATGGATGTCGCCACCGCCATGGCGGATGACGGCATCACCGCCACCGCGCAACTGCTGCACCACAAGCGCATCGGCGCCCTGGTGGTGATCGATGACCAGCGCAACATCGTCGGCATCATCTCGGAACGCGACATCGCGCGCGGTCTGGCTCTGTATGGCAAAGAGCTGCACAGCCTGAAGGTGCGCGACCTGATGACCAGCGCCGTGCTGGTCTGCACCCCCGACGATACCCTGGAAAAGCTGATGGAGATCATGACCAACAACCGCGTCCGCCACCTGCCGGTGATGGAAGACGGCAAGTTGAGCGGCATGATCAGCATCGGCGACGTGGTCAAGGAACGCCTGTCGGAAGCCACCATGCAAATCGACAGCCTGCGCAATTACGTGATGGCGGCACGGTAGACTATCCCCTCGTTTCGTCGTGGCCGGGCTCGTCCCGGCCACCCACGCGGTTGGGACAAATCCAACAGATGAGACTTCCGACTCCGCCGGATGTGCACCCCGGCGTGGGTACCCGGCACAAGGCCGGGCACGACGACAGAGAATTTCTTCACACCTCCCGCGTCGCCTTTTCCAGCCACTGCGCCGTCGTCGCGTCCAGCAGAGGCGTCAGGGTGTCGCGCACGCGGCGGTGATAGGCGTTCAGCCAGTCGCGCTCGACCGCGTCCAACAGCCCGACCTCGGTGGCGGCAAGGTCGATGGGGGCCAGGGTCAGCACCTCGAAGGCGCGAAAGCCCGGTGTGATGCCGTCATCCGTCACCACCACCAGATTCTCGATGCGGATGCCATAGCCGCCGGTTTTGTAATAACCGGGTTCGTCGGACAAGATCATGCCCGGCAGCAGCGCCTGCGGGCTGGGGGTCTTGGAGACCCGCTGCGGCCCCTCATGCACCGATAAATAGCTGCCGACGCCATGGCCGGTGCCGTGGTCGTAGTCCAGCCCCTCGGCCCACAGCGCCCGTCGCGCCAGACAATCGAGCTGACTGCCGGTGGTGCCGGCGGGGAACCGCGCGGCAGCCAAAGCGACATGCCCCTTCAACACCAAGGTGAAGCGCCGCTTTTCTTCGTCCCCCACCGCGCCGATGGCGATGGTGCGGGTGACATCGGTGGTGCCGTCCAGGTATTGCCCGCCCGAATCGACCAGATAAAGCTGCCCCGGTTCCAGCAAACGGTCGGTCTCCGGGGTCGAACGGTAATGCACGATGGCCCCGTTCGGCCCGGCCCCGGAAATGGTGGGAAAGCTGGGACCGCGATAGAGGATGCCCTGCTGACGAAAGACCTCCAACTGGTCGGAGGCGGCGATTTCCGTGACCGCGCCGCCCGCTGCATGGGCGTCGAGCCAGCACAGGAACTTGGCCAGCGCCACCCCATCGCGCAGATGGGCGGCGCGGCTGCCGTCCAATTCGGCGGCGGTCTTGCAGGCCTTGGGCAGCAGGCAGGGATCGGCGGCGCGTTGGATCGGCGCTTGGGCGGCGGTCAGACGGTCAAGCACCCAGGCCGGCGCGCCCGCCGGATCCAGCCGCACCAGCTTGCCGGCCAAACGATCCAGCGCCGGCCCGAATTCGGCGGGCTCGGCCAAGCGCACGGTGTCGCCCAGATGGCCGCGCAGGCCCGGCGACAGCTTGCGCGGGTCGATGAATAGATCGACCGAGGCATCGGCATGGATCAGCGCGAAGGACAGCGGCAGCGGGGTGAACGGAACGTCCCCGCCGCGCAGGTTCAGCAGCCAGGCGATGGAATCAGGGGCGCTGAGCACCGCCGCAGCCACCTTGTCGGCGGTTAGCAGCGCGGCGATCTCGGCGCGCTTGTCGGAGGCCGTCCGCCCGGACAGATCCAGCGGATGCGGCACCACCGGAGCCAACGGCGGCGCCGGGCGGTCCAACCACACCGCATCGAGCGGGTTGTCGGCGCAAGCCACCAGTTCCGCTCCGGCCTTGGCGCAGGCCTCGCGCAGATGCTCGACCCCATTGGGGGTGTGCAGCCACGGGTCATAGCCCAGCCGCGCGCCCTCTCCCAAAGCCCGCGCCAGCCAGACATGCGGCGGCTCGTCAACCAGATGGTGCAGCGAGAACTGCTGGCTGTCGACCTCGGCCGCCGCCTGCAAGGTGTAGCGGCCATCGATGAACAGGGCGGCGCGCTGGGTCAGCACCACCGCCACCCCCGCCGAGCCGCTGAACCCCGTCAACCACGCCAGCCGCATGGCGCTGGGCGGTACGTATTCGCCCTGATGTTCGTCGCCGCGCGGCACGACGAAGCCGGTCAGCCCGCGCCGCGCCAGTTCGTCCCGCAGGGCGGCGAGCGGCGTGCGCTCGGCGGCTGTGGTGTGGTCGAGTTGTGAAGTCTGCGTCACCGGCGGAATCCTTGCATATCGTCCTGTCCCCCAAAGCTAAGCGTGCGCGGGGCGGACGACAAGGTGCCTTGACGAGACCTGCGCCAGCCCCATGTTTATACCGCACTGCACAACGACCGGAGACGGACGCTTATGTGGGCCTATACCGACGAAGAGGCCGATTGGCTGGGGTTTACCCCCGGAAACCCTCAGGTTCAACCTCGACTCGACGGTTCCGGGCACACTCTCCTTGGCCGCGAGGTTAGGTTGCGGCGCAATAAGAGAGAGCGCCTGCGATTCAGGAAAAAGCACCGTATCTTCAATAGCTTGTCTGGAATTATGCACCCCCTACAATGCTGCAATGCAAAAAAGCATCCTCCCCCGAAAGGCATACTGCCGTATGGTGGAAAGACGTATTTATTACAGCGTAAGGAGGCCGCCATGTGGCCCTATCACGACGACGAAGCCGAATGGCTGGATAAGCCGCACGACGATACGCCCGCGCGCTCCACCGACGACGACATCGACAGCGGCGACGAGTTCGTGCCGTGCTGAGCCGGTTCCTGAGCCTGTTGCAAGGCTGGTGGGACGACCGCTACGGCGATCAGGCGCCGTTGGGGATGACGTCGCCCTTCCGCCGCATCGAGCCGACCATCACCTATCGGCCGACGCGCCCGCCGCGTTCGCGTTAAAGCCGCGCCCGCGCCGAGCGGGCCAGCACCAGGGTCGACCAGCCGTTGACGCGGAAGCGGCCCAGCAGGGACAGCCCCTGCATCCGATGAGCGGCCATGACGAAGCGTTCCTGGCGGTTCAGCAGTCCCGACAGCACCACCACCCCATCGGGGGCCAAATGCCGGCTCAGATCCTTGGCCATACGCGCCAACGGACGCGCCAGGATATTGGCGACGATCAAATCATAGGGCCGATGACGGGCAAGGAAGCGGCTGCGGTAGCCGTCGCTGAGCGCCGTCGAGACGCGGCCCAGCGCGCCGTTGTCGCGGGCGTTGCGCGCCGCGACAATCACCGATTCCGGATCGATGTCGGTGGCCCGAACCCGCACGCCGCTGGCCTTGGCGATGGCGATGGCCAGAATGCCCGAGCCGCAGCCCAGATCGAGCGGGTTGCGGAAGGTGCGGCGGCGCAACAGCAGATCGATGGCGCGCAGGCAGCCATAGGTAGTGGCATGCTCACCCGAACCGAAAGCGGTGCCGGCGTCGATCTTTAAGCCGATGGTGCCGGCGGGCGGCTTGCCTTCGAAATGCGAGCCATGCACGAAGAAACGACCGGCGGCGATCGGCGGGAACGAGCGGATATTGTCGGCCACCCAATCGGTCTGGGCGACGGCGACGACGCTGACCAGCGGCGGCTCGCGGCCCAGCGCGGCGGCAGTCAGATCGACGGCGGCATCCAGCAGCGGGCGGTCAACGGGCTCGCGCGAAAAGCCCTCCAGCCGCCACAGCACCAGATCATCGGCTTCGTCGGCGTCGGGATCGGCGAGGAACCAGGATACGGCGTCGGTGAATTGCTCCAGCACCGCCTCATAGGCTTCGACGAACTGCAATTGCACGATGATTTCAACGCGCCAGATGTCGGCCTGGGGCTTGGGCATGAGAGGTCTTCCGGAACAATGAAACTGGGCGGGGATTACGCCAAGGCGACGAAGCTGTCGATGACTTTTTTCGTGCCGGCCTTATCGAAGGCGATCTCCAGCTTGTTGCCATCGACGGCGACCACCGCGCCGGTGCCGAATTTCTGGTGGAACACCCGGTCGCCGACCTTGTAAGCGCCCTGCCCCACAGCCTCACTGTTCGACCATGTGGGGGCGGCGGGCGGCGGCTCGCGGCGGCGTTGACTGGTGTAGCTGTTGCCCCAACTGGCGCTCCAGCTTGACCCGCCCTCGGCGGTGCCCCCCAGCAGACCCGATTCGCCCTGCCGCTCGACCGCCGAGGGCGGCAATTCCTCGACGAAGCGCGACGGCAGGTTCGACTGCCACTGATTATAGATGCGGCGGTTGGCGGCGTAGGAGACGAACACCCGCTTGCGCGCCCGCGTCACCCCCACATAGGCCAACCGGCGTTCTTCCTCCAAGCCGTTGGCCCCGGATT
>DATGZW010000554.1:0-5336 GCA_035297005.1 Patescibacteria group bacterium | reverse complement strand
CCGCCACCTTCAGCGAGCAACAACTGCAAGGCGCCGTCGAGCTTTTCCTGGCCCGGCAGAAGATGGGGTTGAACCTGCGGTGGTACTTCGTCTTCTACGCCACCTTGCTGCGCAACTTCATCCTCAAGGTTGGCCCCGCCTATCGCAAGAAGCCCGAGCGTTTGTTCGAGGCGGTCGATGCTTTGACGACGGTGTTGATGCTCGATCTGGAGCTGGCCTCGGCGTCCTTTATGCAAGGCGCCGAAGATGATGCCGCCGCCTTCATGCGCCAAAGCGCCGATGATTTGCAAAGCAAGGTCGGTCGTCTTGCCGGGGCGGTCAACAATTCGGCGACGGATCTGCGCACCGCCGCGCAAACCATGACAGCCGTTGCCGACAAGACCACTGAGCAAGCGGATTCGGCGGCGGCGGCGTCGCAGATGGCGGAAGACAACATTCAATCGGCTGCCGCAGCGACCGAAGAGCTGACGGCCTCGATCCATGAAATTAGCCGGCAAGTCGTTCAATCGACCGAAATCGCCAGTTCCGCCGTCGGCGAGGCACAGCGGACCGACACCATGATCCAGGGCTTGGCCTCGGCGGTCGGCAAGATCGGCGCCATCGTCAAGCTGATCAACGATATCGCCAGCCAAACCAATTTGCTGGCGCTGAATGCCACTATCGAGGCGGCGCGGGCGGGCGATGCCGGAAAGGGCTTCGCCGTGGTCGCGGGTGAGGTCAAGAACCTGGCCAACCAGACAGCCAAGGCGACCGAGGAAATATCGGCGCAAATCAGCGCCGTGCAGACCGCCACCAAGGAGGCCGTGGGCGCTATCCAGGGCATCGGCGCCACCATCGGCAAAATCAGCGAAATCGCCACGGTGATCGCCAGCGCCGTCGAGGAACAAGGAGCGGCCACCCAGGAAATCGCCCGCAGCGTCCAGCAGGCGGCGGCCAGCGGCTCGACCGTGCATACCAACATCCGCTCGGTTAATGCTTCGGCGGGAGAGGCCGAACAAACCGCCCGCACCGTGCTGACCGGGGCCGACAGTCTGGTCAGCGGCGTCGAAGCGCTGCAACAGGAACTGGGCGGCTTGTCGAATCAGGTCTCCCGCTTCCTGGAGCAAGTCCGCAAGAACTAGCGCAGACAGTCGAAAGCCCTGGGCACCGCACTGCGCCAAGGGCTTTTCCGCGGGGGCGTATGCAGGATTATGGGCCGAGGACAACACCTCGTCGCCAACATTTGGGACGCCCCGCTGACAGTGGCGAGACGTGGGCAGAAGAAAGCGGATCGGTGGGGGTATTGGGGCCGGAGCTATCTTGACGAAGGGCTAAGCCCTTGAAAAGATTGGAGCGGGTGAAGAGAATCGAACTCTCGTCGTAAGCTTGGGAAGCTGATTTAAGCACCACAGAATTGCTGGTCTGCGTTAAGTTTGTCAATGATATCAGGTTATTGCTGTTTCGTCCAGTTTCTCATAGACCCTCCGAATTTCGGGTCATTTGTGCCTGTTTGTGCCTAAGGTGACGGTGGGCTGCCCCGTGAGCTTACGCCGTGTATTTGTGCCTGACGACTACGTCGTAAGCTATCAGCTTCTGACTTGGCACAAAATTTGTTGACTTCCGAAGTTTCCCGGGCATTCTCAGGGGTGCAGCTTGAGGGGCGTGGCGCCCTGCTGGCTATCCGACCACTGGGTGACGTAGGCCGTGAACAGTGCGGCGCACGTGCCTACCGGATTTTCCGGATAGCCCACGGTGGGGGCAAACCCCGGATGCGACAGAGTGCGCATTCGAGGGTAAGATCTCGATGCTCACCGACCAGACCAGCGAATTGCCCAAGGGCCTGCCGCTGTTCCTGACCATCGCCAAGGCCGCCGAGGTCATCGGATTGCCTCAGTCGTTGATTGAGAAATCTTTCATGACCCCGGCGAAGCGTCCGTCCTACGCGCCTCCTCCGCCGCCCCATTACCGCAGCGGACGCAGCATCTACATCCTGACCGAAGAACTCTCTGCCTGGGCGCGCAGCCTGGTCGAGAGCAACAAGGCACAGGATGCGCAGCCGCAACAGCAACCCCAGCAGACCACCGTACTGGAGGCGCTCCCCAAGAAACGCGGACGCCCGACCAACGCCGAACTCCACGCCCGCGAAGGTGGTGGCGGAACCATCCAGCCGCAGATGTCCGCCAAGCGCGGACGTCCGACAAACCGCGCGCGCACCGCTACGGCAGTGCAGGCGCTGGAGGCCGTAGCATGATCACTCTCCGCATGCCCAAGGTGGACGGCGATGGCAATCACCCCGATATCACCCCCACGCACCCAGGCCAGCAGTTAGGCGAGAATACCCTCTGCCAGCCGCCCGGTGAATTGTCCGCTGAGCTATTCGTCCGTCCCGATAGCCTGACGGTTTTGCGCACCATCGACGGGCACGTTGCAGCCAAGACCATTCGGGCGACCACCGCCGGTATTGAGATTGAAAACTTCGATTCCGGGGCAAAATTCGTCCCCGAGACCGTCTCGGTCGATGGCATCCATTCCCTCGCCGATGTTCTGACCGGGTTGGCCGCCGATCCGACCCGGCTGGTCATTCGGGGGCGGCTTGGCCCGAACCGCAAACCAGCCAAGTCCGACGGTGCTGTGTTCCGGCGCAAGACCGTCCCCGGCTCAACGTGGCGGGGGTATTTCGAGCCAGCAGCCCGCCGCTGGGTCTGCATCGACATCGACGAGCCGCTGTTGATGGCAGGGATGAGCCAAGCCGAAGACCCAGAGGCTGTTGTTCGTCACGCCCTCGCGCTGCTGGGTAGGCCATGGCGCGATGTGACCGTTTACTGGCAGGGGTCGAGCAAGGCGGGGTTGCCGGGGATTTTGAAAATCAAGCTACATTTGTGGTTTTGGTTTGACGAGCCGGTCGACGACAGCCAATTGCGCGCCAAGTTTAGGTTGATGAACAAACGCGATGGGTTGAAGGTCGTGGATGAAGCCCTGGCTGACAGCATCCAGATCCATTACACCGCCGCCCCCGTATTTGTCGGGATGGTTGACCCGCTTCAGCGGCGACAAGGAGTCCTGTCCGGTTCCGTCGACGAGGTGGCCGTTGCTGACCTTCACTTGGCGCCCCTGCCGATGGCTAAGGCGAAGCCGGGCCGGGCCAAGGTCGTATTGCCGTCGCCGATGCGGGCGGGTGTTGTCTCGAAGACGGCTCTGCCGCCCTCGCCCTCTAAAGAGGAAGCGGTGGCGTCGCCCGACCGCGTGTCGTCTGCCGTGATTTTCCATCAGCGCCCGCGGGCTGGTCTTTACGCCGCCATCCTGGACGACATCTTGGTCCTCGCCCGCCACCGTCATGGTGGCGGTGGGGTCGGCGACGGCGAGCGGGATTGTTTCTTGTTCGCCGCGACGATCGCCGCCGTTAATGTCCGCCCCGGTCGCATGGAGGCCGCCGCGTCGGAACTGGCTACCATCCTGGTGCCTGACAAGCCGGAGATTTGGGTGGCTAGCAAGCTGTCCGCGCTGGCTGACCGAACCGCGCGACACGTGGCCGGCGAGCGCCTGCTTCAGGGGGGCAAGGTGGTCTCGCCAATCTACAGCCCGACGGTAGCCTGGTTCGTCAACTTTCTGTCAATCACCGACGAAGAGATGGCGGGCCTGTCGAAATTGGTCAGCGGTGCGGTGAGCCGCCGCCGCAGACGCGGTCTTACCCCAGCCGCCCAGCTAAAGGCCGAATGCCGTGAACGAACCCACAGCCTAGCTCTCGCTGCCGCCGAACTGTACTGCCGCCGAAATCTGAACGCCCCCGCCGTCGCCCGACAACTGGGCGTCGGCGAGCGGAGGGTGTGGGCGTTGCTTGATGTGGTGTTTGCCGAGGCTGAGGCTCTGGCTGGCTACTGATCTGCCGTGTCCAGCCTCTGTATATGTGTGGTCGGCGTGAGAGGAGGGGGGGTGGGAATCCTTGGAGACGTTCTCAATGGATTGGCTGAGGTCGGCCATCCACACAGGGGACAGGCTCCACAATCCATCCGTCTGCAATCACAGTCGGTGGGTTGCCTGTGTTTGATGGCGGTGATGGCTTAGGTCAATGCCCAGGCTCGTCAGGCCAACCGCCAAACTGTCAGCGCCCTGGCAATCAATCTGGGGGCGTCTACGGCTCCGTCCGCACGGGCTTCGGCTGGTCTCCCCACCTGCGTCTCTCAACCCGTCGCGGAGGACGGGATAGCCATGGAAGGGGCTGGCCGCAGATGGCTCAGTGGCGATGGCAGGCCGTCATGTCGATGGCGGCGGCGGTGACAGGCGGTGACGGCGGCACCCACCACGACCACAAGTCGGGCCGAGGTGTACCGGGCAATGCGATTGGATTGACCAACCTCACCGCCGCCATCACAGCAGGGGTGCCAGGGGGGGGCAACGGAGGATGCACGCCGCTCCCCTAGAGGGGGCGCCGCAGGGCCGTCGGCTGACGAGTCTGCGAGGGTATCAAAAGCGGTGGCCATCAAGTAATCCCGGAGGGGGCAGAGGCGGGCGGGGAGATGGAGGCGGCTGACCGTGAAGCCTCGTCCGTCGAGCCGGGAAGGTGGCGGGATCGGCGGGCGGATGGGTGGTCGGTGCGATAGTGCTTCAGGAGAACCGCTGCCGCCGCTGTCGGTGGCTAATCCGCTGTCCTGGCGGCGGTGTTCCCGTCCTCCGAAGTTCACTCATGGGAGCGGAAGACCATGTAGTGAACTTCAGCGCGATGTGTAGTGGTGAACGTATAAGAAGTAATTATCCTAACATTTAGGTTAACAACGATGTTAACATAGTCGTCGTGCTTATTTTATCGCCCTATATGAAGCAAAATTTTCTCGTATAATCATTTCGTCATTGACTTTAATCTAAGATTAGCCATGATGATGATTGTGTTAATCATCTGTTGATGACCACCTTATCCGCAAAGCCTCCCCTCGTTATCCGTCAGCGTCCATCCCTTCTACTGACGATACGAGGTTCATCATGAGTTCCCCCTTCCAACCCCGCCCCCGTCCATCCTTTGGTAAGGCCGTCAACGCCCAGGGCGCCGAGGCGCCTGATCAGGCCGTTCCGACCACCACTCAACCGCCGTGGTTGGCGGAGGCCAATAAAATCCTGGTCGCCGCCTTCACTAAGCGCACACTCTCGACGCCCACCGCCCAGATTGCGATCGACGAATTCAAGCCGACGCAAACTTTTGCGTCGACCGACGAGCAACTGGCAATCATCGAGGCGGGGCACCGTCTGTGGGCAATCGGCCATGGCTCGCTCCGCATCTTCGCATATGCCGGCGCAGGCAAAACCAGCACCCTCAAGCTGCTAGCCAAGCAGGTCTTCGGTGGCGTGCTCGGTCTGTATGTCGCTTT
>DATGZW010000553.1:0-4026 GCA_035297005.1 Patescibacteria group bacterium | reverse complement strand
AAGGCGACGGGGTGGGTGCTGTCGAGAGAGAACGGGCAGGCGGCACAGACCATCTACCACCGCTACGTCAAGCAAGGCGCGCTGGTGCCGTGGGCCACCCATTTCGGGCATGACTGCCCGGAACCAGATTTCGATGCCGGTTACGGCACAATGCGCAGGCAAGCCGTCGCCACGGTGCACCATGTCGGCAGAATGCTGCTGTGGCCGGTCTTGGGTCTGGGGCTGGCGGTCGGCTTGGCCGTGGCCTGGCGGGTCAGAACCCGCCGCCGCCTATCGTAATGGCGCAGCGCACGGGCAGGGCCATCACAACGGCCCGCCCGTGCGCCGATGCATGGTCTCTAGGCTGCCGACGAGACGTTCGGCGCCGGGGAGAAGAAATGCGGGTCGGTCAGGGCCGAGACCGAGATGATCCGCGATTCGCGCTGCTGGCCGTTGTTTTCCATGCGGGCGTGGGGAACGCCATCGACGGTGGTCCACAGGCGAACCACGTCCCAGGCGCGGCCGGGCGGGTCGCCGGCTTTCACGAAGCGGTCGCCAATCTGCACGGGGGGAGCTTTCCGTCTTAACATCGTCATTCTCGCCTATCTGTTGAGGGCCCACGCCCGTCTGCTTGATCGCACTATAGCGGATGCGCCGTTAAGGTGGTGCTAATCGCAGCGACTCTGCCGTCAGGCCGGGGGTGGCTATGTCGGTTAGCCAGAGTGGGTGATGATTTAGGCGTAAGTGCGGCGCTGTCGTACCCGACATAGCGACCGTCTGCCTGGCAAAACCGAAGCCCCGCGAGAGAATTTATCTCAGCGCGGGGCTGGTAGGTTTTTTGGGTCCACAGACCCTAGATATTCGGCGCAACGGCCGATGAATCGATAGCCAGAATTGATAGCTTCAGAGAAGCCAAATTAACGACACTTCATACGTGACCAGGTGGCGTCATGCGAACTACACCCTCCTATCTCTTGCGGTAACCCTTTTTCAGGGGGTTGCGGCTAGCGGATATTGTAGTGATGGCCTTCCAAACCCTGTATGCGTCCTCTTCTGTTTCGCAATAACTATGGCTCCACTCCGTCCGGATTGTCAAGAACTGACATTGCGCCGACGGCCTGTGCGCTGGCCCTCTTCAGGATAGCCTGGGTGTCCGACGGAAGACCCAATCAATGGGTGTTGTTATTGCTGAAATTGCACACCCTGTAGTAGCGAAAAGCGGCCGGCAAACGCCAGAGGATCATGAGATTTTGCGTAATCAACTAGACTCTCGGCGCTGTTCCCCGAATAATCCTCATTCTGTTTACGGTTTTAGACCGCCAAGGCCATGCCGACATCGATTCCGGTTTCGTCCGCGGGGAGGGTGTACGTTCGATGACCATTCAGATTACCCGCCGTCGTCTGATCACGGTGGCCGCCGCCGCCGCTGGTTTGCCGTTGCTGATGAAGCCCGGCCGCGCGCAGGCGCATCAGGTGCGCTGGGAAGGGACGACGCTGGGCGCGCCCTCGACCATTCAGCTTTATCATAACGACGAGGCCATGGCCCGCGCCGCCATCGACGCCGCCGTCGCCGAGTTGGGCCGGCAAGAGGCGATCTTCAGCCTCTACCGCGCCGATTCGGCCATCTCGGCGCTGAACCGCGACGGTGTGTTGAACGATGCCCCGCCCGAATTCATCGACCTGCTGAGCCATGCGCGCGATCTCGCCAGCTTGAGCGGCGGCGCTTGGGATCCGACCATCCAGCCGGTGTGGCAGCTTTACTTCCGCCATTTCACCGCTGAAAACGTCGATCCCGCCGGCCCCTCGGCGAGCGATCTGGCGGCGGCCTTGGCTTTGGTCGATTGGCGCGCCATCGAGATCGACCGTGCCGCCTCGCGCGTGTCGTTCGCCCGGCCCGGCATGGGGCTGAGCTTGAACAGCGGCGGTCAGGGTTACATCACCGACCGCGTCGTCGCCGTGCTGCGCAGCTACGGCTTCGAGAAGATGCTGGTCGATATGGGCGAGCCGCGCGCGCTGTCGACCAAGCCGGACGGCTCGGCCTGGCGCATCGGCATCGCCAATCCGGCTGACCAGTCGCAGGCCATCACCTCGATCGACGTGGTCGATAAATGCGTCGCCACCTCGGGCGGTTACGGCACCTTGTTCGATCCCGCCGGCAACTTCACCCACATCATCGACGCCACCACCGGCCGCACCGTTCCGGCCATGCTGGGTGTCTCGGTGGTCGCTGAAACCGCCGGTGTCGCTGATGGTTTGGCCACCGCCATGCTGTTGGCCGCGCCCGAACAGCGCCGCGATCTGCTGCGCGCGGCGGGCGGCATCACCGCCATTTATGTGACGCCGCAGGGCGTGATGACCAAGGTGGATGCCTGATCCGGATGAGCCCGTTGGTTGACGTCTCCCAGGATATCGATGACCGCGTTCTGGTCGAAGGCTTCGCCCAGGTAGTGCGGGTGGATGGCGGCAGCGTGCTGTTGGAGCCGGAGCAATTGTCATCCTGTGGCGGCTGTCAATCGGCGGCGACCTGCGGGGCCAAGACCGGCCCACGCAACACCATGAACAAGCGGTTCGTTTTGGCCAATGATTTCGGCGGCCAACTTGGCGACCGCGTGGTCGTCGGTATCGCCGAGGACGCCTTGGTGCGGGCCTCGTTGACCGCTTACGGTCTGCCTTTGGTGGCGATGATCGGGGCGGGCTTGGCCGGGCAAAATCTGATTGGCGGCGACGCCGCCGCCGCACTGTCGGCGGCGGTCGGGCTGGGGGTCGGTATGGTGATGGCGCGCGTTCATGCCCAACGGCTGACCGCGCGCGGCGAGTTGTCTCCCCGTTTCCTGCGCTTTGCCGCGCCGGGCGAACGGGTCGGCGAAGACTGTCATTCGGAATGAAGCGGTTTAGGTAGGGGACGGAAAACATGCAGGATTACGTGCTGCTGCTGGTGGGCGCCGCGCTGGTCAACAACGTCGTGTTGGTCCGGTTCCTTGGCCTGTGTTCGTTCATGGGCGTCACCACCAAGGTCGATACCGCCATCGGCATGGGCATGGCGACCACCTTCGTCATGACGCTGTCCTCGACCCTGGCCTGGGCCGTCGAGGCGTTCCTGCTGAAGCCTTTCGATCTGGTCTATCTGCGCACGGTCACCTTCATCCTGGTGATCGCGGCGGTGGTGCAGTTTACCGAAATGCTGGTCAAGCGCATCTCGCCGACGCTGTTCCAGACCTTGGGCATCTATCTGCCGCTGATTACCACCAACTGCGCGGTGCTGGGCATTCCGTTGCTGAACGTCGGCGAAAGCCACAACTTCGCACAGAGCATGCTCTACGGCTTCGGCTCGGCTTTCGGCTTCAGCATGATCCTGGCCATCTTCGCCGGCCTGCGCGAACGCATCGCTTTGGCCGACGTGCCGAAGACCTTTGTCGGCCCGCCCATCGGCTTCATCACCGCAAGCCTGCTGGCCCTGGCCTTCATGGGCTTCTCCGGCATCCACGCGAACTAGGAGCGTCCCGCCATGTTGATCGATGTCGGCAGCCTGGCTGTCATGGGGGCCACGCTGGGAACCATCCTGGGGGTGGCCGCCCGCTATCTGGCGGTCGAGGAAAATCCGCTCGAACAGGAACTGGTGGCGTTGCTGCCCGGCGCGCAATGCGGCCAATGCGGCTTTGTCGGCTGCGGTCAGGCGGCGGCGGCTTTGGCCAAGGGCGAGGCCCCGGTGACGCTGTGCCCGCCCGGCGGCAAGGCGGTGGCGGAAAAGTTGGCTAAGAAACTGGGCGTGTCGGTCGATCTGAGCGCCGCCGAAGAGCACGAGCCGGAAGTCGCCTTCGTCGTCGAAGACCTGTGCATCGGCTGCACGCGCTGCATCCAGGCCTGCACCACCGACGCCATTCTGGGCGGGCCGAAGCAGATGCACACCATCCTGACCGACGCCTGCCACGGCTGTTCCAAATGCTTCAAGATCTGCCCGACCGAGGCCATCATCATGTGCAAGGTGCCGGTGACCCTAGGGACATGGCATTGGTCGAAGCCCGATCTCGATCAGCGGCATTGAGGAGA
>DATGZW010000552.1:0-10038 GCA_035297005.1 Patescibacteria group bacterium | reverse complement strand
TTTATCATCAGCCCCCTACCGCTGACGCGTGATCGCCTTATCTTCACACGCGACAGACCCTCCGCGAGGTTTCATGAGCGATAACGAATTGTGGCACGGCACGACCATTCTGGCCGTGCGCAAGAACGGAAAAGTGGTGATCGCCGGCGACGGTCAGGTCACGCTGGGCCAGACGGTCATCAAGGGCAATGCCCGCAAAGTGCGGCGCTTGGGCGACGGCAATGTGATCGGCGGTTTCGCCGGAGCCACCGCCGACGCCTTCACCCTGTTCGAGCGGCTGGAAGCCAAGCTGGAAAAGCATCCGGCGCAGCTGACCCGCGCCTGTGTCGAATTGGCCAAGGACTGGCGCACCGACCGCTACTTGCGCCGGCTGGAAGCGATGATGCTGGTTGCCGACAAGGACGTCTCGTTGGTGCTGACCGGCACCGGAGATGTGCTGGAACCCGAAGACGGGCTGATGGCCATCGGGTCGGGCGGCAATTACGCGTTGTCGGCGGCGCGCGCGCTGATCGACATCGACGGCCTGGAAGCCGAGGAAATCGCCCGTAAGTCGATGCGCATCGCCGCGCAGATTTGCGTCTACACCAACGAAAACGTCGTGGTGGAAAGCCTATGATCTCCGCCTTTTCCCCCCGCGAAATCGTCTCGGAACTGGACCGCTTCATCGTCGGCCAGAACGACGCCAAGCGCGCCGTCGCCATCGCCCTGCGCAACCGCTGGCGCCGCCAGCAACTCAGCGATTCGCTGCGCGAGGAGGTTCTGCCGAAGAACATCCTGATGATCGGCCCGACCGGCGTCGGCAAGACCGAGATTTCGCGCCGGCTCGCGCGGCTGGCCGGCGCGCCGTTCCTCAAGGTTGAAGCCACCAAGTTCACCGAGGTCGGCTATGTCGGCCGCGACGTCGAACAAATTGTCCGCGATCTGGTCGAAACCGCCATCACCATGGTGCGCGAGAAGATGCGCAAGCAAGTCACCGCGCGCGCCGAGATGGCCGCCGAGGACCGCGTGCTCGACGCCCTGGTCGGCGATTCGTCGTCGCCCGAAACCCGGCAGAAATTCCGCAAGATGCTGCGCGAAGGCAGCCTCAACGAGCGCGAAATCGAAATCGAGGTGGCCGACACCGGCGCTGGCGGCGGCATGCCGACCTTCGACATTCCCGGCATGCCGGGCGCGCAGATGGGCATGGTCAACCTTGGCGACATCCTGGGCAAGGCCTTCGGAGGCCGCACCAAGCCGCGCAAGATGACCGTGTCCGAATCCTACACCGTGCTGGTGGCGGAAGAGAGCGACAAGCTGCTCGACCAGGAAAAGGTGGTCAAGGAAGCCATCCGCTCGGTCGAGGACAACGGCATCGTGTTCCTCGACGAGATCGACAAGATTTGCGCCCGTTCCGGCGAAATCAAGGGCGGCGACGTCAGCCGCGAAGGCGTGCAGCGCGATTTGCTGCCGCTGATCGAAGGCACCACGGTCGCCACCAAGCATGGCGCGGTGAAGACCGACCACATTCTGTTCATCGCCTCGGGCGCGTTTCATCTGGCCAAGCCCTCGGATCTGCTGCCTGAACTGCAAGGCCGTCTGCCGATCCGCGTCGAATTGCAGGCGCTGAGCCGCGACGATCTGGTGCGTATCCTGACCGAGCCGGAAGCCAGCCTGATCAAGCAGTACAAAGCCCTGCTGGCGACCGAGGACGTCACCTTGGACTTCACCGAGGACGGCATCGGCGCCATCGCCGATTACGCCGCCGAGATCAACCGCGGCATCGAAAACATCGGTGCCCGCCGCCTGCACACGGTGATGGAACGGCTGCTGGAAGACATCAGCTTCACCGCCACCGACCAGCCCGGCACCACGGTCTGTATCGACGCCGCCCTGGTCAAGGACAAGGTCGGCTCGCTGGCCAAGAACGCCGATTTGTCGAAGTTCATTTTGTAGAGATCATCCCCCGTATCGTCATGGCCGGACTTGTTCCGGCCATCCACGCAGCAACGCAATAAAGTCATTTCAAACAATGTCTTAGGCGTATCCGCGTGGATACCCGCGACAAGCGCGGGCATGACGGAAACAGGGGAATCCCTGTCCCGCCTAGCCCTTCACCAGCGTCAGCAAAATCTGCAAGCGGTCTTCGGACAGCGTGCGGATTTTGCGGTGCAGGCGGTTGGCCAGTTCGGTGGCGGTGGGCGACAGGCCGGAGGTGTCGAGCGTCACCTTGGGATGCGACAACTCGGCCAGCGCCTTCAACTCCTCGGCCTCGTCCCAGATGACGTTGAGCGCGCCGAGAATCTGCATGACCAGACCGGGGCTGGGTTTGCCGCGCTGACCATGCTCCAGCGCCGACAGATAGGCCGAGGACAGGTTCAGGTCTTCGGCCATCTGCTTCAGGCTGATGCCGCGCTCGGCCCGCAATTCGCGCAGCCGCTGGCCGAACGGAGTCACCGGCGCCTCTTCAGCAGCACATACAGCGCCCCCTCGGCACCATGTTTGGGCCGAGCGTAGGAGAACGCCAGCACATGCGGGCGCAGGCTGGGTTCGTTGAGCCACCGCGGCACCTGGGCGCGCAGCACGCCCATCGACCCTTCGCGGGTGCCTTTGCCGGTAATCACCAATACGCAGCGCCGCCCGGCCTCGGCGGAGAAGGCGACGAAGCGCAGCAGCGCCAGATGGGCGGCGTCCTGGCAGAGGCCGTGCAAATCGATGGTACCGTCGATGACCATCTCGCCGCCCCGCATGCGCTCGGCGGTGCGCTTGTCCACCCCCGGCGTACGGCCATGCTCCAGCGCCAGGAACTGCGAGGCTTTGGAGCGCGGCGGCGGCAGTTCGTTGGGGCGCGGCACGGGAACGGGGGGCGGCGGCTCCGGCGTGGCCTCGGCGCTCTGCGGATCGGGGGCAGGCGGTTGGGCGCGGAAAGGCTTGGCGTCGCGCATGGCAGTGCGCCACAACAATTCCTCGTCGCCGGTCACCTGCCGCCTGCGGCGCTCGTTCGCCATGGGATCCTTCAGCGTCCGCGATAGTCACGCGTCCGGACGGCGGCGGGAACGGTCATTCCTCGGGCGCATCCGGCGGGTTGAGATCAATCAGATAGTCGCGGGCGAACACCCGCCAATCACCCAAAGGGGCAATGACATTGCGCTCGGGCCAATCCTTGAGCGCCACCGCGATACCGCCCATCTGCCACAGGATTTGCAGGTTATAGGGATTGCGCAGAACCGCATCGACGGTGCGCTTATGCATGCGGTATTCGACAACCCGCTTAGCCCCATAGACCTGATAGAGCAGCACCAGCACCAGCGCCACCATCCATTCGACCAGACCGAAGGCAAACAGCAAGGTCAAGCTGCCGCCCATCAGCACCAGCGTCGGCACGAATACATCGACCGGGCTGTAAACCGGCGAATCGGGGCGGTTCAGCACATGCGGGTCGGTGAAGAAGATCACGCGATGATCCGCATGCGCCTTGCACAGCGCCCGATGGGCCACGTCGTCGGGGGGAATTGGGGCCTTGGCCATGGTTAGCGCCGCGCCGAAGGGGAGTTCAGCGCCACCGGACCAGAGCGGCTGCGCGGCAGCAGCAGATAATAACTGCCCCGGCTTTTCATCCGTCCGGCCTTGTCGAAAGCGGCCTCGCCGGCACCCCAGAAGACGTCGCCGCGAATAACGCCCTTGATCGCAGCACCAGTATCCTGGGCCACCATCAAGCGCCGCATCGGCAGGCCGTCGGGATCGGTGCTGTCCAACCACAGCGGCACGCCCAAGGGAATGAAGCGGGGATCGACGGCCATGCTGCGCCCGGCGGTCAGCGCCACGCCTTGCGCGCCGATGGGACCGTCGCCTTCGATCAGGCGGAAGAACACATAGCGCGGGTTCTCCGACATCAAGCCGGGAGCCTCGGCGGGATGGGTCTTCAGCCATGAGCGGATCGACGGCATGTTGGTTTCGCCCGCCGCCAGCTTGCCGTGCCGGGCCAGAATGCTGCCGAGTCCGACGAATTTATGTCCGTTGCTGCCGTTGAAGCCGACCTGGACCACCGTGCCGTCGTCCATGGTCACCCGGCCCGAGCCCTGGATATGCAGGATATGCGCATCGACCGCGTCATCGACCCATAGCAATTCGCTGGCCTTGCCGCGCAGCGCCCCCGCCTCGATCTCGGCGCGGGTGAAATAGGGTGTGCCGTTCAGGCTGGGATCGGCGGCCAAACCGGCGGGACGCGCGTAAAGCGGCGTCAGGTAGCGGCCACCGGGACGGCGCGAGCCGTGCAGCTCGGCTTGGTAATAGCCGGTGAACAAACCATCCGGACGCGCGCCTCCGCTCACCCGATAGGGCTGGAACCAGCTTTCAAAAAAGACGCGCGCCGCCGCATGGTCGCCCGCCGCCACCGAGCGCAACGCTCCACACGGGGCCATCCAGTCGCCGGCAACGCCGCCTTGACCATCATTGCCGACCAACTGACCGGACGGCATGTGGGTAATCTTCTCGCAGCTGCGCCGCAACGCCGGAATCGCCTGGGCCAGCGCATCGTCGCCCCAGCCGGGCAAATCGTTGAAGCTGACCGGCGTGGTATACAGGCGATCCTCGCCGCTACCCACCGACGGTGGCGGCGGCGCACTGGGAGCGCCCTGCTTCAAGGTCGGCGCGCTGGAGCAGCCGGCCAACAGCAGCAGGCCGGCCAGCACCGACAAAGAGCGACGCGACGTGGCCGTCATTCGTCGTGGCTGGCCGTCGCGACCAAAAGCCAGTTGGGACTGCGCGAACGGGTGTCGCGGGCAAAGCCCCACAGGTCGATGATCTGGGTGGTGCGGGAGGGATCCCCTTCGACCACCGTGCCCGCCGCGTCCTTGATCACGATGATCTGCTGACTGACGAAGCGCACGGTGACGCGGGCGATGCGGCCATCCATCCCGGCATCGACAAGGTCGACTTCCGACAGCGTCACCAACTCACTTTGGCAAACCTCTCCAGCCTCTTTGCGGCTGCGGATGGCGTGCGAGAAGTTCTCGAACACCTCGTCGGCCAGCAGAGGCCGCAACGTCGCCTCGTCGCCCTGGGCGAAGGCCCGGACGATCATTTCGAAAGCGGCAGCAGCGCCGGATTTAAAGGCTTCGGGCGAGAAGCTGGAATCAGCGCGGACGATCTCGGCCACACCGGCGGCGACGGATCCGGCGGGCGGCGCCGAGGCCACGGGCGCGGCGGCGGCGGGGCGGGGCTGGTTCATCGGCACGACATTGTCCGGCGGCGGACCGCCTGTGAAGCCGCGCTCGGCGGGCGGACGTTCGTTACCCGTGCGTTTGCCCAAGGCGCTGCGCAGACGCAGGCCCAGATAAACCGCAACCATGGCGAAAAAGATGATATCGATGAACTGAGAGCCGTCGTTCATGGTTTCCACATCAAGGGTGGCGACACCTTCGCGCACGGCAGGCGGCCGAGCGCCAGTGTGAATTCGATTTGTAAATAAGCGGTTGTACGGCAAAGAGCAAGCATGGCCTGGGTTTTCATTATTATCCTGTTGGCGCTGCCGGTCGCCGAAATCGCCGCCTTCATCCAGGTGGCGCATTGGATCGGCCTGTTGGGAGCCGTGGCCGGCGTGGTGCTGTCGGGCGTTTTCGGCCTGTCTCTGCTGCGCAATCAGAGCCTGAGCACCGCGCGGCGGGTGCAGGATGGCCTCAATCGCGGTGAAATGCCGGTGGCCGAAGTGTTCGACGGCGCTTGTCTGGCCATCGCCGGAGTGCTGCTGATTTTGCCCGGCTATATCAGCGATGGCCTGGCCTTGGTGCTGCTGCTGCCGCCGGTGAGGATGCTGCTGCGCCTGTGGCTGGCGCGGCGCTTACTGCGGCCGATGATGCAATCCGCCGAGACCATTACGCCATCCAGCGCCGGGCTGTCGGTGATCGAAGGGGAATGGGTGGTGGTCGAACACGATGAGGGAAAGACCCCGCCGCCTCAGCCCCATGAACCGCCGCGCTCCTTACCCTAGGCCGTCCGTCGGCGGACGAGCCGCCGTTGACACCGGGTTGTGCGCCGGCAGGTTCCATGTTAGCCACTGAACGCCTCAATCAGGAGCAGACCATGAGCGATAACGAACAGCAAGAGCAGGCGCTTCCGCCGCTTCAGGTGAACGCGCAATACATCAAGGATATGTCCTTCGAGGTTCCCGGCGCTCCGACCATTTTCGTCGAGTTGCAGAACGCCTCGCCCGACATCGCGGTGCAGGTCAACCTGAACGCCCAGCCGCTTCAGGAAAACCTCTATGAGATGACCTTGCAGCTGAACATCAAGGCCGAGCTGAATGGCAAGATCGCCTTCATCGTCGAGCTGTCCTATGGCGGCGTGTTCACTCTGAACGTCCCCGCCGAGCATGTGCAGCCGATGCTGTTGATCGAATGCCCGCGCCTGCTGTTCCCGTTCGTCCGCAACATCATCGCCGATGTCACCCGCGACGGCGGCTTCCCGCCGATGCTGTTGCAGCCGATCGATTTCGTGCAGTTGTACCGTCAGCGCCTGGAAGAGTTGGCCCCCGAGGGCAACGCTTAAGGTCGTGACGATCGATAGCGTCTGACGACACACTTCATCGTCATGCCCGCGCTTGTCGCGGGTATCCACGCCGACAAGCAGCACGGTATGATTTAACTATAATGCCTGCTGCGCTGCGTGGATGGCCGGAACAAGTCCGGCCATGACGTTTAGTGGTTGTGTGCGCCGTAGTGGAACAGATATTCGGTATCTAAGCCGACCAGATCGGCTGTTTGAGCTTGGTGAGGAAGGCCGCATGCGCAGCCAGTTCTTCCTCGCTCGGCGCATGGGGACGCGGTGGCCGCACGTCACGCACGCGCGGCGCCGCATCCGCCCGGTTTTCCGATTGCGACGACGCCCCCAGCGCCAAGCCGGGCTCGCGTCCGCCGATCAGTTCCAGATAGACTTCCGCCAGCAGTTCGGCATCCAGCAACGCGCCGTGCTTTTCACGCGATGAGTTGTCGATTTGGAAACGCCGGCACAGCGCGTCGAGATTGGCCGGCGAGCCAGGAAACTTGCGCCGCGCCATCCGTACCGTATCGACGGCGCGGTCTTTCGGCAGTTCCGCCAACCCTAGATTTTTCAGTTCCCAATTGAGGAACTTCATATCGAAATCGGCGTTGTGGATAACCAGGATATCCTCGCCGATGAAGTCGAGGAAGTCCTGCGCCACGTCCTTGAACAAAGGCTGACCGCTGAGGAAATCGGCCGACAATCCGTGAACGTTGAACGCCTCTTGCGGCATGTCGCGTTCGGGATTGAGGTATTTATGGAACACCTGATCGGTAGGCAGGTGGTTGATCAGCTCGACACAGCCGATCTCGACCACCCGGTGCCCACTGGCCGGATCCAGTCCCGTCGTCTCGGTATCGAGAACGATTTCGCGCATCAGATGCTCGACCGGTTGCGCTTCGGCGCCGCCAGACGCAGCGCGGCAACGGCAGCCTGCAACATGCGCAAGGTGCGTCGACGCCCCGAACCGGTGGGGATGACAAAATCGGCGCGGCGGCGCTTTTCGCTGTCCGACATCTGACGGTCGCGGATCACCTCCAGCTTGCCATGCGTCATGCCGTGGCGCGCCATCACCCGCTGTTCCTGCAAGAATGCCGGGCAGGTCACCACCGCCACCGCATCGACGCGCTTGTCGCCATGGGTCTCGAACAGCAGCGGAATATCCAGGGCGACGATTTTTTTGCCCTGGCGGTTGGCGCGTTGCAGGAATCGCCGCTCGTCGGCGCGGACCAGCGGATGCAGGATGTTTTCCAACGTCTTCAGCGCCTGAGGATCGCCGAACACCCGCGCCCCCAGGCGCGACCGCTCGACCACGCCGCCGAACACCACGCCGGGAAAAGCCTTTTCCACCAGCGGCACGGCAGCGCCGCCCTTTTTCAAAAGCCGGTGCACCGAGTCATCGGCGTCGTGCACCGGAATGCCCAAACCGCGCAATTGATTGGCGGCACTGGTCTTGCCCATGCCGATCGAACCGGTCAAGCCGAGTATGATCATGTTCCCCCCACGAAACTGCGTAATTCGTTGGTTACTTCGGGCATCACCCCGAACCAGGCGGCGAAGCCCGGCCGCGCTTGATGCAGCAACATGCCCAGCCCATCGACGACGGCGTTGCCGCGAGCCCGTGCCCGAGCCAGCAGATCCGTCTCCAGCGGAGCATAGACGATATCGTTTACCACCGCATCGAGCGGTAGAAAATCCAAATTGAGGTCGAGCGGCGGCTGACCGGCCATGCCTAAGGTCGTGGTGTTGACCAAGACAGCGGCACCGTCCAGCGCTTCGGCGCGGCGATCCCAGTCGCAGACGACGATACGGCGCGGGTTTTCCGAAGCCAACAAGCCCGAAAGCGGTGAAATCGGCCCGGCGACGATCAGTTGCGGCAGCGGCACCGCGGGCTCCAGCGCCTGCGCCATTTCCCGCGCCCGTTCGGCCGTGCGGTTGAACAAGCGGATTTCGGGACAGCCGGCATCCAGCAAGGCCGCCACCACGGCTCGTGCAGCGCCGCCCGCGCCCAACACCACCGCCGGACCGCGCGCGGCGGCAAAGCCGGGGTGACCCTGGCGCAGATTCTCGATGAAGCCGAAGGCGTCGGTGTTGCGGCCCTCGATGCTGCCGTCGGGGCGCACCACCAGGGTATTGACCGCGCCGATGCGCTTGGCCAGCGGTTCGACATGATCGGCCAGGGCCAGCGCCGCTTCCTTATGCGGCACGGTGACGTTGGCTCCGGCAAAACCCATGCGGGGCAGGGCGCGCAGCACCGTTTCAAAATCGCCAGGATGCACCGGAAGCGGCACATAAGCGCCATCGATACCAAGCTGGTCGAGCCAAAAGCCATGCAGCCGGGGCGACCGCGAATGGCCGACCGGCCAGCCGATGACTCCGGCCAATTTGGCTTTGCCGGTGAGACTCATTTATCCACCACTCCATGCTCGCGCAGAAAATCGAGAAGAGGCAGCAGCGGTAGGCCGAGGATGGTGAAATGGTCGCCTTTGACCTGGGAAAACAACTGCGCCCCCAGACCCTCTAGCTGATACGCCCCGACCGAGGACAGCACGGCATCCCCGGCGCGGTCGAGATACTGGTCGAGAAAGGCCTCGCTGAACGGGCGCATGGTCAAGCTTGCCGTCTCGATGTGGTGCCAGATGCGCTGACCGTCGAGCAACACCGCCGCCGCCGTGATCAAGCGATGGGTCTGGCCGCGCAGGCTGAGCAACTGAGCCCGCGCCTGGACGCGGTCGCGCGGCTTGTCGAACCATTGTCCCTGGCATTCCAGCATCTGGTCGGCGCCGATGACCAGCGCCCCGGCATGACGGTTGGACACCCGCAGCGCCTTGATCTCGGCCAAGGCTTCCGCCGTGCGCCCGGCATCGGCGCCCTCGGCTTTCAGCGACAGCTTGACCGCGTCCTCGTCGACGCCCGGCGGCACTGGGATCACCGTCAAGCCGGCGGCGCTCAACAGAGCGAAGCGCGTTTGACTGCCCGAGGCCAAAATCACCGCTGTCATGGCATCACCACGGCGTCGCGGCCGGTATGGCGCATGTAAAGCTGAAGAATGGCGGCGGAGGCTTCCTCGATCGAGCGGCGCGAGACGTCGATGACCGGCCAGTTATGCAGAGTGAACAACCGGCGTGCCATCGCCACTTCCTCTTTGACCTTGTCGAGGTCGGCATAATCGGTCTCATCGGCCTGATTGAGGAATTGCAGGCGCGAGCGGCGGATATCGGTCAGGCTTTTGGGTTCCTTGGTCAAACCAACAATCAGCGGACGCTTGGCCGCCAGCAATTCGGGCGGCGGGGCGATCCCTGGAATTAGCGGAATATTGGCGGCTTTGATACCGCGATTGGCCAGATACATGCAGGTCGGTGTCTTCGAGGTCCGCGAAATGCCGACCACCACGACGTCGGCATCGTCGAGGTCGTGCAGTAACTGACCATCGTCATGCGCCAAGGTGAAGTGCATGGCGTCGATACGGCGGAAATACTCGGCATCGAGGACATGCTGACGCCCCGGCTGAGCGCCGAATTCCGA
>DATGZW010000551.1:0-8885 GCA_035297005.1 Patescibacteria group bacterium | reverse complement strand
CGGGCGTCCGCTGGATGCCTTGTTCATGCATGGATACTCCGCTCCCAATATCGGGTGAGCGGCGACCGGTTGCGATGCCCTCATCGGGATAGGCGTTTCGCGCGGTGCCCTATCTAGCCGGAGGAGGGGGATTCTGCAACTTTCGAGGGACGGTCATCCTTTGAGGTGGAATGCCGCGATGAGAGTCACCCGTCTTGATTCGCCCCTGCGTTGATCGCCACGTCACCTCAGCCGAGAGAAATACGCTGTCGGCAGTCAATCAACTCCTCTCAATGCAATCCTTTCCAATTCACCCAATCCACAAGATCCATAACGGGAGACTACGAATGAATTACCAAGAGAGCCAGTTGCAGAATCCTCAGCAGTGGGGCCAGACCTCTCCGCAGTCGATCCAGGGAATCGGGCAGGGTCAACAGGGCCAGCAGGGATTGGCGGTGCCGCAGCTTCAGGGTCTGGGGCAGGCGGCCTATGGGCAACCGCAGCAACAATGGGGGCAGCAGCGGCAGTTGAGCCAGCAGGATGTCGGTGACGTCGTCCGCCAGTTGGTGCCGCTTCTGCCGCAGATCGTCGCCCAGGCCCAGCAGCAGTTGCAGCCGCAGGCGGCGTTCGGTTACGGCTATGGCCAGCAGCAACAGCAGCAGCGGACATTGTCGCCGCAGGACGTTCAGGAGGTGGTGCGTCAGATCCTCCCCATCGTGCCGCAGATCGTGGGTATCTTGCAGGGCCAACCGCAGATGCAGGCGGCGGCTATTTACGGCACCCAGGGCCAGCAGCATTGGGCGCAGCATCTTCAGGCTCAGCAGCAGAATCCCTTTGCCCAGCAACAGCAAAATCCCTTCGCCCAGCAGATGAACCCCTTCGCTCAGCAGCAGCAGGGCTTCCCGCAGATGCAGGCGGCCTATGGGCAACAGGGAAT
Organism: Patescibacteria group bacterium; assembly: GCA_035297005.1. Taxonomy (GTDB): domain Bacteria; phylum Pseudomonadota; class Alphaproteobacteria; order Rhodospirillales; family Magnetospirillaceae; genus DATGZW01. Next base: position 7,969 of record DATGZW010000551.1, on the reverse strand, counting down.
CGGTCAACAGCAACAGCAGCAGCGTCAGCTTAGCCAGCAGGACGTGACCGAGGTGGTGCGGCAGTTGGTGACGGCGATTCCTCAGGTCGTCAGCGGCCTGAATGCCTTCGCCCAGCAGCATTAAGCCAAGCGCCGGCCAAGGTCTTCGCCGTCCGTCTGGCGGAGGCCTTGGCCGGGAGTGCAGGAGAACGTCGATGGCAAGTATCGAACAGACCAGTGAGGCGGGAAGCCATTCCGCTCCGCCCATGTTTCAGCCGCAGGACGCGCGCCAATTGGCGGGGTTGCTGGCAAATCTACTGCCCATGCTGATTAGCCTGCACCCCACCGCCGCCGACATGGCGCGCCAGATCGATCAACAGGCGTCGGTGGCTATGGTCAAGGATCTGATTGCCGACAGCGTCGCAAGGCTGTCGAGCTATCTGGATCGTCAAACCGGGCGCCAGCCCGGACTGGAGACCTGTTCTTCGCAGGTCGCCCAGGCCGAGCAATGCGCGGCGCGCGGGGATGTCGAGGCCGCGTTCTCTCTTATCTGGCAGACCTATCGTGGGATCGCGGCCTTGCGCATGGCCGATCCCAGCCTGCCGCCGGTGGGCGAGAGCGAATTCGATGCCGCCGCCGCCAAATCGGCGGCAATCGCCAAAGGCGCTCCGCAAGCGTCCTCCGGGCAACCCGGAAAACCCGCCGCTCCCGCCCCGGCTCCCAAGCCGCATTGAGCGTTGGAATACAGCTTGTTCAACCGTGGCATTGCCCGACTAGCGCCGAAGATGTCTTCGGCGCATTTCTTTTCCACTAACGTATAGTAACCCTACACTAATTAACGTTGTATTGACCGGTTCCGCAGTTAAACTGTCACACATGCAAACGGGGTAGCTCTTATGCATTTGTGCGGGTCTCTAACTGAGGAACGCGAGTGGCATATCGATGTGGGTCGGGCGCGACGGAATGGGGAATCGATCGGCACCGGCTGGTCCATCGGCAGCAGTCGGAGCTGGTGATCGGCGGAATGGTGCTGCTGCTGGCCACCTGCGGATGGATGGTCGGTGGCGAAGAGGGGGCGCGATGGGCTGTTAGAGGCGGCACCGGGTCTCCCGATGACTGGCGGGCGGTCATCTCGCCCGACGCGATGTACCGCCAATTCGGCGCCCGCCTGATCCAGCGGCATGAATGGCCAGCGCTGTTCGACATGCTGGGGGATATCAGCCGCCGCGCCCGCTTGCCGCGCATTCCCGACATCTACCACTTGCCCGATGCGGGGATGAACGCTTACGCGCTGGGCTGTCCCGAAGCCTCGGCGATCACCCTGACCGAGGGGCTGTTGCGCGGCATGACGCGCGGCGAAATCGCCGGCATCCTGGCGCACGAAGTCGGCCATATCCGCAACAATGACGGTTGGGCGCTCAATCTGGCCGCCGCCCTGCATCGCGCCACCGCCCTCACGGCACTGATGGGGCTGGCCGGAACACCGTGCGGCACCACGGCGACGGTGCTGAGCAGCGCGCCGATGATCGGCCAGATGCTGCATATGACGCTGTCGCGCATCCGCGAATTCGACGCCGACGCCGTCGCCCTGCATCTGGTCGACGATCCCCGCGCCTTGGTCGAAGCCCTGCACAAGCTGGAGCATCATCACGGCGGCAGCCGAAGTTGGCGGCCGGAGCGACACGACGACGGTGATTTATTGCGCTTCCTGCGCAGCCATCCGGAAACCTGGGAACGGGTCGGGACGCTGATAAGGTTGGCGGCGCATTAAGCCACCGCTTCCCGCCGCTTTTCCTTGGGCAGCTTTTCGGCGATGCCCAGCATGTCTTCGCGGCGTTGCATCTCGGCCCAGATGTCGTCGGGTTGAATACCCATTTCGGCCCACAGCACGGTCAGATTGTACAGAAGGTCGGCGCTTTCCAGGATCACGCCTTGGCGGTTGTCGCGGATGACTTCCAGCGCGACCTCGAAGGCTTCTTCGCCGATTTTCTTGGCCATCTTGGGGCGGCCTTCATGCAGTAATTTGGCCGTGCGCGACCACTCCGGAGGCATCTCGCGGTGGTCGCACACGGCATCGTAGAGGCGGCGCAGGCTATCGATCATCGGTGGAACACCCTCTATGCGGCCAGGAAGAGGGCATGATACGCCCTCGCGGAGCCTCCGTCATCCGTCCATTTGCCATAGACAATCAATGCTAATCAAGGATGTGTCGGGTGCCTTGTAATTGCCCTAAAGTGGTCTCGAAATAACGGCGCGCGGATTCGCGGCAACCCGGCGTGCTGCTGAGCAAAACCCGGCGGCGGTCATCCTCGTCGGGGACGCGGGCCAGCAGGCCGGCATCGACCAATTCGTCGATTTTACGCATGGCGGTGGTCTGCGGAATCGCCGTGGCGTGGCAGGCCGAAGTGACGCTGACCGAGCGTTACAGCACTTCCTGCTCCAGCACGAACAGCACAATCTCCCACGATGGATCGCCGCCGTTGCAGGCGGGAAACATGCGGTCGCGGCTGCGCCGGTTGTTCTGGATCAGCTTGATCAAGGTCAGGTGCGAAGCGCCTTGGACCGGTGCCGCCGGTGCCGCCGGACGGGGTGCCGTGATCGTGGTGGCGGTGGGCGCCGCCGGGGCGCAGGGCGTCGGCGCGGCGATAACGGGCGGCTTCGGCTCGACATCGGCGGGTGCGCAGGGGCTGAGGATTTCCTGTGCCTTGCGCATCATGCCGCTCAGCCAGTCTTGCAGCTTTTCATCGCGGTCGGCGACGACCATGCGATTGCCGACGCGCTCCATGGCGCGCAGGATGGTCTGTCCTAGGCGCACCGGATCGATCGGTTTCAGCAGAAAATCGACGACGCCGTATTTCAGCGACTGCACCGCTTCGTCGAAGCCGCTATGACCGGAATACAGAATGATCTCGACCGGGCAGGCGGCGACGTCTTCCTCGCGGCTGATGCGCGACAGTTCCAGCCCCGACAGCTTGGGCATACGGACGTCGGAGATCAGCACCACCGGGGTTTGCCGGCGGCGGATGTGCTCCAGCGCCTGTTCCGGGGCGCTGTAGGCTCGGCAGCGATAGCCGCTGTCAATGATGAACTCTTCCAGCTCGACCAAAGAGGCGGTGTCGTCATCGACCAGAACCACCTCGGCAAGGGATTTTTCCCCCTCGTCCTTGCCGTTGAGAGCGTCCATGTCCTCTTCCTCCGTCACCAATGGCGCTGCGTTGCAGCAGGAATAAAATTATCTCCCCGCATTGGATGCTTCGCGTGTTTTTTCATCCTTACCGGTAGTGTAGCTTTTTCTTCAGGAATCGCTAGTCACTGCTGTCATCTGTTTGACATCTCTGGCGATCCGCCCGCAAGGAGGCTTGGTGCCGCATCGTCACGCCGATCTTAGCAACGGACCCGAGGACGCCCGCTCGGCGGTTCTGATTGCCGCTGTCGCCGCCCAGACCGATTATCTGGAGCGCAACGAGCTGGGAGTCTGCCTGGGCACCATCGCCGAGTTGTGGAAACAAGTCGCTCTCGCCGATCTGGTCTATATCGCCGAAGTGGCGTGGAGCCTGGAGGGCGAGGCGCGCATCACTGAAGGGGCGGCGGCGGTCGGGCCGATACTGGCCGGCATCGTCGCGCCTGAGCAGCCGGTGCGTTCGGAATGGTTGCATCCGCTGCTGTCGAACGGGCGGCACATTCTGGGGGCGGGGCGCAACCTGCCGATCGACTCGGCGGCGCTGGACTCCGTGCTGTTCGCCCGCGTCAGCGACTCCTGGCCGTCCAGCCGCAGTTGGATGGTGCCGATTCGTTTTCGCGGCAAGGTGGTGGCGGTGGCCCTGGTGGCGCATCTGCGGCCTCCGGGCCGGCGGGTTCCTGATGTCTCGGCCTTGCAGGTGCTGGCTGGCATCATCGCCAATGTGGTCAGCCTGCACCGCCGCTTTGAAAGCCACCGCCACAGCCTGATTGTCCAGGTAAAATCGGCCAACCGCTGGCAGCGCTTCGCCCGCGTGTCGGCCGACGCTTTGTGGGAAGCGCGTCCCGACGGCCAAATCGAGGTGCTGGTGCCTCTGAGCGAACGTCTGACGCAAGACGTGCGCATGGCTTTGCTGCGGGCCACCAACGCGGTGTTGGACACCGAATCCGGCCTGACCATCTGCGAGTTGGTGGATAGCGGCCAGGATACCCGGCACATCTCGGCGACGCTGACGTTGCCCGACTACAGGCAGTCCTGCTGGCTGTCGATGCAGGCGATGCTCGACGATCAGGGGGACGAGCGCATCGTCGGCTCACTGTTCCTGCGCGAGCAACCGGCGGAGGCCAAGCCGGGGGCAGATTTGATGGACATGATCCTGCGCCTGGACCGCGTGCGCGAGCGCGAGCACCAGTTGCGCCAGGAAGCCGAGACCTTGTTGCAGGGTTTGCGCATCCTGACTGGAGCCGCCTCGTCGTCGGAGATGTTCCGCGACTTGCTTGATTTGCTGGGCGGGGTGATCGGCGTCGAAAGCGCTTGTCTGGTCAAGCGCCACTGGCAGGGCAAGCTGATGACGGCGGAGACCACCGACCCGGCGCTGGACAGCGTCGATTGGCAGGAATTGGCGCCGTTGCTTGAAGCCCTTCCCGACAGCCAAGTGACCCTGGCCGCCGCCGACGAGTTGTTGTCGAGCATCGACGGTCAGGCGCGGCGGCCTTGGCAGTCGGCCATCGTCGCCCCCTTGCGCATTGCCCGCGAGCGTGGCTGGCTGATTTGCCTGCATTCGATGGGTGACGCTTTCCACCCGCATCATGTGTCGCTGATGGACAGCCTGATGCTGTTGACCCAGCAAGCCTTGGTGCAAGAGGACCAGCGCAACCAACTGATTCAGAGCACCAAGCTGGCGGCGGTCGGCTCGATGATGGCTGGCATCGCTCATGAGATCAACCAGCCGCTCAACGCCATCGCCCTGGCCGCGCATAATCTGGCGTCGAGCCTGAGCCGCGACGGCGCCGGTCCCAATGACAGCTCCGTCAAGAAATGCGAACGCATCGGCGATCAGGTGAAGCGCATCCACGCGATGACGCAAAAGATGCGCTCGTTCGTGCGGCGTAGCGCCGGTGCCGTCGAGGCCTTTCTGCCGACCGACCATATCGAAAATGTGGTGGTGCTGGTCGGCCCGCATATGAAGGACTGCGGGGTTGAGTTGCATTACGAAAACGCCGAGGACGCCTGTTTTGTGCTGGGTGATTCGACGCAGTTCGAACAGGTGGTCGCCAATCTGGTGGTCAACGCCGCTGATTCGGTGTTCGAACGCCGAGCCGCCGAGCCGCCGGACGCCACTCTGCCGGGGCGTATCCAGGTCAGCTTCCGCCGCGACCCCGATCACCGCCGGCTGGAGATTGCCTTTTGCGATAACGGCGCAGGCTTCGATCAAACCGCGCTGACCAAGGCCTTCGACCCGTTCTTTACCACCAAGGAAGTTGGCAAGGGCACCGGGTTGGGGTTGTCGATCAGCTATTCGATCATGGCCAACATGGGGGGAGGCGTCCGCATCGAAAATTGGGAAAACGGCGCCATCGTCACCTTGTGGCTGCCGACCACCGGCTGACGGCGCTTGCTCCGGCCACCGTCCAGGATTACGAGTCACCCCTATGACCGATCCCATCGACCTTGCCCCCCGGCTGCTTCACCGCGACGCCATGATGCTGATCCTCGACAAGCCGGCCGGATTGGCCGTGCATGCCGCCGGCAAAGGCGACGACCATCTTGGCCTGCACCTCGAATCGCTGCGCTTCGGCCTGCCGCGCGCGCCTGAACTGGCGCATCGGCTGGACCGCGACACCTCGGGCTGTCTGGTGCTGGGGCGGCATCGCCAAGCGCTGAAACGGCTGGGCGAGATGTTCGCCGAGGGCGCGGTGGAGAAGACCTATTGGGCGGTGGTGGTTGGCACCCCGCCCGGCGAGGCCGGTGTCATCGAGACCCCGCTGTCGAAGATCGAGGCCAAACATGGCTGGCGCATGAAGGTCGATCCGCGCGGCCAGCCATCGGTGACCGAATGGCGCCTGTTGGGGCGCACCGAGCGGCTGTCGTGGCTGGAGTGCAAGCCGCGCACTGGCCGCACCCATCAAATCCGCGTGCATCTGGCCTCCATCGGCCTGCCCATCGTCGGCGATCATGTCTATGGTCTGGGCACGGCAACGCTGGTGGCGGACCGTCTGCACCTGCATGCGCGGTCGGTGTCGGTGCCGTTCAAGCCGCGCAAACCGCCGATCGTCGCCACCGCTCCGGTGCCGCCGCATATGGTCGAGTGCCTGACCGCCTGCGGCTGGCCAGGGGAAGGCTGAGCATGACGGACGGCCATTACGCCACCGCCGGTCTGGCCGAGCGGGTGCTGGCGGCGCTGGGCGACGGGCCGCTGACTCTGCGCGATCTGGCTCCTCTCGACCAGTTCCATGTCGGCGGGCTGAAATCGACCCAGGCGCTGGCGGAGCTGGCCGAGGTGACGGCGGGCGACATGATTCTCGACATCGGCAGCGGCATCGGCGGGCCGGCGCGTTTTCTGGCGGCGACCTTTGGTTGCTGCGTCACCGGGCTGGATCTGTCGGCGGAATATACCCAGTTGGCGGCGCGGCTGGCCGAGCGGGTCGGTTTGGCCGGGCAGGTCAGCGCCATCCGCGGCGACGCCCTGGCCATGCCGTTCCCTGATGCCAGCTTCGATCTGCTGTGGACCCAGCATGCGGCGATGAATATTCCCGACCGTCCGCGCCTGCATGCCGAAATGGCGCGGCTGCTCAAGCCGGGTGGCCGCTTGGCGCTGCACGACGTCTGCGCCGGTACAGGCGAGTTGGCGTATTTCCCGCTGCCCTGGGCCGCCGAGGCGGGCGCCAGCGCGCTGTTGAGCCCCGACGAGACGTACCGCCAGTTGCTGGCGGCGGGTTTCGCCCCGCTTCATTGGCGCGACGCCACCGCCGACGCCCTTGATGCTTTGAGCCGGGCTCCGGCGGTCTTGCCGCCGCTCAGCCTGCAACTCCTGCTGGGGGAACGGTTTCCTGAAATGCTGATTAATTACCGCCGCAGCCTGGAAGAGGGTCGCGCGCGGGTCGTCGAAGCGGTACTTTGTTTGCCGTCGGCTTAAGGTCGGACGCAGGGGAGGGACGGTGGAACAGCGGCCTATCACGGTGACCAGCGAAACGGCGCAAGATGCCGTCTCTCGGCCATTGGCGATTCGCTGGGCATGGCTGTTCGTGCTGCTGATGGTGCTGACCTCCGGCTGGCAGGCCTGGGATTCTTATCAGGCGGCGATACGGGCGGGGCAGACCCTGGCCACCGCTTTAGCCCGCGTCGCCGAGGAACGCATCAACGGCAGCCTGCGCAGCGTCGATACCCTGCTGCGTGATTTGATCAGCCAGGTTCCCGATGTCGAGCATGTCGATGCCTCGGTCATCGATGCCTATCTGGGCGTGCGGCTGATGAGCTTTCCCGAACTGCGCGGCATTGCCCTGATCGCGCCACAGGGGATGATGAGCTATTACAGCTTCCACAATATGCCCGGCGTGGATCTGTCGGAACGCCCGCATTTTGTCTATCAGCGCGACAATTATCGCCTGAATCGCCTATACGTTAGTGAGCCGCAGATTGATCGGGTGACCAATAATTACTCGATCTTCGCCACCCGGCCGATCCTCTCCGACGACAAGGCCTTTCGCGGCGTCGCCTCGGCTGTGGTGTTGCCCGAGTTCTTCGACGGGGTGCTACGTTCGCAGGCGGCGGTCTGCCCGTGCGATGCGCTTATCGTCAGCGTCCAGGGCGCCGTGGTGGCGCGCTATCCCGGCGGCGGCGGCGCCATCGGCAGCCATCTACCGGACGGATCGAGCCTGTCCAGCCACATGGTGGCGGCGGAGAACGGCGTCTATAGCGAAACCGGCGAGGACGGCGACAGCCGCATTGTCGCCTTTCGCCGCTTGCCCGATCTTTCGCTGGTGGTGGCGATCGGCGTGTCGGCTAAATCGGCGCTGGAGGAGTGGCGGCGTT
>DATGZW010000550.1:0-5541 GCA_035297005.1 Patescibacteria group bacterium | reverse complement strand
AGCGCGCCGCCCCCGCCGGGCGAACTATCTATCGTTTCCTGCTGTCGATTGCCTTGCCGCTGGTCCTGGTCTCTCTTTGGCAGGCTCTGTTCTCGCTGGGAATGATCAAGCCGATTCTGCTCCCCTCGCCACTCCAGGTCGCCGCCAGCTTCTGGAGCCTGACCGTCAGCGGAGAGCTTCTCGGGAATCTTGGCATCAGCCTGCTGCGTGTTCTTGAAGGCTTTGGCATCGCCGCGTTCGCCGGACTGGTTCTCGGACTGGCGATCGGGCTGTGGCGCGAGATCGACCATGCGACCGATCTTTTGATTCAGCTCCTCAAGCCGATTCCCCCAATCGCCTGGATTCCGCTGGCGATCCTGTGGTTTGGCATTGGCGAGACGGGCAAGGTCTACATTATTTTCCTGGGGGCCTTTTTCCCCATCCTGGTCAACACCGTCGATGGCATTCGCCAGACCGATCACCGCTATGTCGAGTTAGCGCGTGTCCTTGAGGTGACGCGCCGGCGCTTCATCACCCAGGTGGTCCTGCCCGGCGCCCTGCCTTCGATCATGACCGGGTTGCGGGTCGGCCTCATGGTCGCTTGGATGTGCGTGGTCTCGGCCGAAATGATCGCCGCCTCGTCGGGCGTCGGCTACATGATCATGGACGCCCGCCAGATGAGCCAAACCGACGAGGTTCTCGTCGGCATGATCACCATCGGGATCATGGGCAAGCTGCTGGATGTCTCCCTGAGATGGGCTGAGCGTCGGCTGATTACCTGGAAAACCTCCTTTTCCGGCCATTGACGGAGGAAACGCATGACCATCGCCGCCGCACAGGCCGAACATCTCCGCATCGGCCCATTGTCCAAAACCTTTGAGCTGCCGACAGGGGCCGTGCTGGCGCTCGACAACATCACCCTCGACGTTCCGGGCGGACGGTTCGTTGCCATCGTCGGCGCGTCCGGCTGCGGCAAAAGCACGTTGCTCAGAATCATCGCCGGACTGGAAACACGCTATGACGGCCATGTCAGGTTGGGGCGCAAGGACATCACCGGTCCCGGGCTCGACCGCGGCGTCATCTTTCAAGAGCACCGCCTGCTGCCCTGGCTGACCGTGCGGCAGAACGTGGCGTTCGGGCTCAAGAACCTGCCGGCGGACGACACGGAGCGGCAGGTGCGGGAGCATCTGGAACTGGTCGGCCTTGCCGGGTTCGCCGACGCCTATCCGCACCAGTTGTCGGGCGGCATGGCCCAGCGGGTGGCCATCGCCCGCGCCCTGGTCAACCAGCCGCAGGTTCTGCTGCTGGACGAGCCGTTCGGAGCCCTCGACGCCATGACGAAGATCCAGATGCAGCAGGAGGTATTGCGCATCTGGGAGGTCGAGAAAACGACCATGATCCTGGTGACACATGACATCGACGAAGCCATCTTCCTGGGCGACGAGATCGTCATCATGTCGTCGCGGCCGGGAACCATCCGGCGGGTTCTGCCGGTCGATCTGCCGCGTCCCCGCGACCGTTCCAGCCCGGATTTCATCGCCTTGCGCAAGGAAATCTTCCGCGAGTTCTTCGCCGAGGCCGACCAGCCGTTCATTTACCAGATATGACCCGCCGGAGGCGCCATGACCATAGCCCTGCCCCGCCCGTCCTTGCTCCTTGGAGAGGACGGCGCCCATGTCAGTTCCGGCGGTAACCTGCTGGCGGCGCTGGACGACGACGAATACGCCCAACTGCGACGGGTTTCTACGCTCCGCCAGGTCAAGGCCGGCGAGACCGTGTTTCTGCAAGGCGATCACCACACCGGCATCTACATCATCCTGTCCGGCCAGGTCCGCATCTATTACACGGGACCATCGGGGCGCGAGATCACCCTGGCCTATTGGACACCGGGCAATTTCGTCGGCGGCCCGGAAATTTTCGGAGGCAATCCGCATATGTGGTCCGGCCAAGCGGTTCGCCCCACCGAGCTTCTGCAGGTGTCCGGCACCGAACTGCGGCGGCTGCTGGACAGCCGGCCTCGGCTCGCCTTGGTGCTGCTGGAGATGCTGGTGCACAAGGGCAAATGCTTTTCAACCTTGATCCAGATGCTGGGCACCCGCTCGGCGGCACAACGGCTGGCGCAGTTGCTGACCTTGACGGCCGACCTGGACGGCACCCAGCGTGACGGCGCCATCTTCATTGGCCGGTCGCTAAGCCAGGAAGAACTGGCCAAGATGGTCGGGGCGACCCGGCAATGGGTGTCGGCCACCTTGGACCGCTTCCGCGAAGACGGGCTGCTTGAGTTCTCCCCCAACAAGATCCTCATCTTCGACATCGAGCGCCTGCGTGCCCTGGGCGGCTGAAGCCCCACTCAGGATGGCGTGAGGCCCAGCTTCAGGACCCGGTCGGCATTGTCGAAAAGGACCGCGTTCAACACCTCCTCGCGGATGCCCAGGGCCAGAAAGTCGTCGATGGTCTGTTTCATCGGCCGGAACGGGTAGGAGCTGCCGAACAAAAACTGATCGCGCATGAAGCCGTTGGCCGCCTCGACGTACAGGCCGCTGCCCGGCAGGAAGAGGTACATGTCGGGAACCAGAAAGACGTTCTCATGGCGGAACGCCACCCCCACGATTTCAGCCACATGCGGCCAAAATCCGTGATGGCAAACGATGCGCAGCCGGGGAAAATTCAGCGCCAGCCGACCGATGGCGGCGGGATCGTTGAAATCGGGGTCCGGCGTGGTGGGGCCGGACATCACGAAGACCGGCACGTCCAGTTGCTGGCAGGCGTCGTACACCGGCAGCAGCAAGGGATCGTCGGCCTTCAACGGCGGAGCGCCGAAGCCAGGTTCCACGTTGATGGCTTTCAGGCCCAACTGGACCACGGCCCGCTCGACTTCGGCCACCGCCCCGCGCGTGCCTTGCGCCTGCGGGTCCACCGAGCCGATGCCGACCAGTTCGTCGTGGCCGGATGTCAGGCTGGCGATGGTGTCGTTGGGAATCGACAGCGCGGGCGTGTCGCGTCCGACGACCACGGCGCGGGTGATCCCGGCGGTGCGGATCTCGCCGACGAAGCCGTCCAGACTGTGCGAGGCGATGAAATGACGATCATCCTTCGATCCAACCCGCCGGTTCAGCCAGCGGGCAGCCTCGAAACCCGCCGTGCCGGGCGTGGCTCCGTAGAAATCATGCAGAAAAGCCGGCCGGCTCCGCATGTCGATGATCTTGCGTCCCACGTCGCGTCTCCAAACTCGGATGATAACAAGATAGAATGCGGAGCCCCTGTTTCAGCCGGGGGCTCCGCATTCTCCGTATTAGAAAGCCTTGTCTTCGCCGAAGGTGACCCGATGCAGCAGCCGGTATTCGGTATAGTCGGTCACCGCATAATGGACGGTGGCGCGGTTGTCCCAGATGGCGACGGCATTGTTTTCCCAACGCCAACGGGCCTGGGCCTCGGGCTTTTCGAACAGGGAGAACAGGAAGGTGAGCAAGGCGTCGCTCTCCTGGCGGGACAGCCCCTTGATCCGCAGGGTGAAATTGGGGCTGACATAGACGAGCTTGCGGCCGGTGACGGGGTGGGTCTGGATGACCTTATGGGTGACCGGCAGATGGTCGGCGCGCGCCTGGCGGTAAAGCTCCTCGCCGTTCGGCTGGGTCTCGAACCAGGTGGGCCAACCGCTGTGCTCGATGCTATGCACGGCTTCCAGCGTTTCCAGATAGGCGCGCAACGCCGGGTCCAGGCGGTCATAGACATAGGTGCCGCTGGCCCAGGCGGTGTCGCCGCCGATGGCGGGCACGTCGCGGGCATAGAGCACGGTGCCGGTCGGCGGATTGGCGACAAAGGAAATGTCGGCATGCCATTGGTCGGTGCCGTAACCGGGCAGCCCCGGCTTGAATTCTATCAACTCGATCAACTTGTTGAACTCATGGCGCTGAAAATACGCCTTGGCCTTGTCGGGATCGCCGAAGACGCGGGCAACGTCGATTTGCTGCTCGGGCGTCAGCGACTGGTTGCGGAAGAACAGCACCTGATACTGCGCCAGTGCCCGGCGCAGGTCGGCGCGCACGCTTTCGTCGGCCGTCTCCTTCAGGTCGAAGTCGGTGATGATGGCGCCGATGAAGGGCGTGTAGGGCTCCAGTTTGAAGCGGGTGAATTGGGAAGACCGGGTGTCAATCTTGGTCATGGGGGGCAGTCCTTTCGCTAAGGGAGGAGGCGGCGCTCGATGTCGAGCACGGCCCCCCAAACCTCAAGTTCACTAATCCACTAGACTGTAGACTGTTCACCCGGCGCCCCGGGAGCAATTAGTTGCGCAACGAGCAGACCGGAAAGGGCGCTGCGATTCTGGGGCCCATCCCTGTCAGGCCACTGCCGGTGACGGTGCGGCTGGTGGGGTCGAGATTGCCGATCTCGGAATTGACCCCATACCAAGTCCATCCCTGATCGGTGCTCATGCCGAAGGTAGCGGTGTTGGCATGGCCGAACAGCGGGGCGTCACGGCTGACCTGGCCGGCGGCGCCCAGGCTGTCGGTGTGGATGGTGGTGTTATTGATGAGCCCGGTGGCGCTGCCCGTCGGCGTATTGCCGGCGCGGTCGAGCACGCGGTTGCCGGTGTTGTCGCAGATACCGTCGGCGCCGCCGCAATTGGCGTTGGACAGGCCACTGCCGTCGCCGTTGTGGGTGGCCTCGACCAGAGGGCGGACATACAGATTGCTCTGCAAGGATAAGGCATCCGAATACCTAAACCACATATTACTTGCTAATTATTACTCCGCATTGCTCCGGCAGCGGCTCCTTAACGGTTGACTTATGGGAAACGGGCGGGCGCGGAGACACCGGGAACCACGAGGCCAGTTCCTCTCCGCAGCCGTCGCCCTCGGAGGGAGGTTGCTGGGCTCGGCAGTCCGGGCTGTCGGCGGGGCATTTGAGGCGGACATGGAAATGCGCCTCATGCCCCCACCAAGGCCGCACCTTGCGCAGCCACGCCCGGTCTTGGCCGGCCTCGCGGCACAGGGCCACCTTGATGGCGGGATGGACGAAGATGCGGTCCACCACGTCAAACCCGGCGGCAGCCTTGACCATGGCCGCGTGGGCCGGCGTCCAGGTTCCCGGATCGACGGCGCTGCCATCGGCCAGGACCACCGAGGTGGCGACCGGCTCGGCCCGTTCCTCCGCCGACAACACGTCCGGGGCTTTGCGGAACCAGATGTCCACATCAAGGCCGATCTGGTGGCTGCCGTGTCCGAACAGCATCGGACCGCCGCGCGGTTGGGAAAGGTCGCCCACCAGCATGGCGTCCGGCAGTTTCCGTCCCAGCGATTCGATGAAGGCAATCAGGCTGGGATGCCCGTAATAGCGGCTCCATTGGGGCCGCAGCACATGATAGCCCGGCCCGTCAGGCGGCAGCGGCACACCACCGGCCATGCAGCCATTGGCGTAGGAACCGATGGCCCGAGACGGGCCGGTTGAAGGACCTGGCACGCCACCCCAGTCCTCGGCGGCAACCGCGCCGGCCGTCAGGAGGGTGGCGAGAACGGCAACGGCGATGGGTTTGAGAGACGGCGGCATGGATCGCTCTTCCACGAT
>DATGZW010000549.1:0-5390 GCA_035297005.1 Patescibacteria group bacterium | reverse complement strand
AGATTGTGGTTGAACACGTCGGGCTTGGCGCGGGCTACGGCGTCGATGGCGCCCGCCTTGTCGCGGAAATCAGGGGTTAGGATCTCAACCGTGGTCCCCGGCGACACCGCACGCACCCGCTCGATGCTGGCGACGCATTGGAAAGCGCCGCCATCGGGCAGATCGTCGCGGTCAACCGAGGTGATGACCACATGCTTCAGCCCCATGTCCTTGACCGACTGCGCCAGATTCTCCGGCTCCAGCAGATCGACGGCGCCGGGCTTGCCGGTCTTCACGTTGCAGAAGGCGCAGGCGCGGGTGCAGGTGTCGCCCAGGATCATGAAAGTGGCGTGCTTATGCTTCCAGCACTCGCCGATATTGGGGCAAGCCGCCTCTTCGCATACCGTGTGCAGGTTCTTCGAACGCATCAGCTTGCGCACTTCCGACGCTTCAGCCGAAGTGGGAGCCTTGACCCGGATCCAATCGGGCTTGCGCGGCGAAAGATTGTCGGGGCGGTGAATTTTTTCCGGATGACGGACGGGGGCTTGGTCGCTCATGGCACCGATATTGGAGAGGCGGCGGGCGAGGTCAAGATAATCCTCGCCCGCGACCTAAGATGAAGTTTTCCGGGCTAGAAATGAATGGCCCGGCCGTAGGCGTCAAGCACCGACTCGTGCATCATCTCCGACAAGGTCGGATGCGGGAACACCGCATGCATCAAATCGGCTTCGGTGGTCTCCAGGGTCTTGGCGACCATGTAGCCCTGGATCAACTCGGTGACCTCGGCGCCGATCATGTGGGCGCCCAGCAATTCGCCGGTTTTGGCGTCGAACACCGTCTTGATCATGCCTTCGGTTTCGCCCAAGGCGATGGCCTTGCCGTTGCCGATGAAGGGGAAGCGGCCGACTTTGACGGCGTAGCCCTTCTCCTTGGCCTTGGCTTCGGTCAGACCGACGCTGGCGACCTGCGGATGGCAATAGGTGCAGCCGGGGATGTTGCGGGTGTTCAGCGGATGAACGTCCGCAACGCCGGCGATCCTCTCGACGACGATCACACCTTCATGGCTGGCCTTGTGCGCCAGCCATGGAGCCCCGGCGATGTCGCCGATGGCGTAGACGCCCGGTTCGCCGGTTTCCAGCCACTGATTGACCACCACATGGGTCTTCTCGACCACCACCTTGGTGCCTTCCAGCCCCAGGTTTTCAACATTGCCGACGATGCCGACCGCCAGGATCACCCGATCCACAGTAATGGCTTGGGTCTTGCCGCCGGCTTCGACGGTCACCGTGACTTCGTTGGCGGATTTGTCGAGCTTGGTCACCGAGGCCGAGGTGATGATCTTCATCCCCTGCTTCTCGAACGACTTGCGCGCCATCGCCGAGATTTCGGCGTCTTCCACCGGCAACACCCGGTCCATCACCTCGACCACCGTGGTCTCGGCACCCAGGGCGTTGAAGAAGCTGGCGAACTCGATGCCGATGGCTCCCGATCCGACCACCAGCAGACGCTTGGGCATGGTATCGGGCACCAGGGCTTCCTTATAGGTCCACACCAGCTTGCTATCGGGCTCCATGCCGGGGATGACGCGGGCGCGGGCGCCGGTCGCCAGGATGATGTTCTTGGCGGTCAGATCGGCCACCGGCTTGCCGTCCTTGGTCACCGCCACCTTGCCGGGGCCGGCCAGCATGGCGTGACCGTCGAACACGGTGACTTTGTTCTTTTTCAGCAGATGCTTGACGCCCGACTGCAACTGGGCCGCCACGCCGCGCGAGCGGGCGACGATCTTGGACAGATCGAAGCTGGCCCCCTGCACTGCCAGACCATAAGCCCCGGCATGCTGCATGTTGCGATAGATGTCGGAGGAGCGCAGTAGCGCCTTGGTCGGAATGCAGCCCCAGTTAAGGCAGATTCCGCCCAGATGCTCGCGTTCGACGACGGCGGTCTTGAGGCCCAACTGCGCGGCGCGGATTGCCGCCACATAGCCGCCCGGCCCGCTGCCGATGATGATGAGGTCGAAGGAAGTCTGGGACATGGTCATGGCCTCACAGCAACATGGTGAGCGGTTCTTCGATCAGCTTCTTGAAGGCGGCAAGGAACTCGGCGCCAATGGCACCGTCCACCACCCGATGATCGACCGACAAAGTGCAACTCATCACCGTGGCGATGGCCAGGGCGTTGTCCTTGACCACCGCGCGCTGTTCACCGGCACCGACGGCCAGAATGCAGCCCTGCGGCGGGTTGATGATGGCGGCGAAGTCGCGCACGCCGAACATGCCCAGGTTGGAGATGGTGAAGCCGCCGCCCTGGAATTCCTCGGGTTTCAGCTTGCCGTCGCGGGCCTTGACGGCCAGCGTCTTCATCTCGCCGGAGATGGCGGCCAGACCTTTCTGGTCGGCATGCTTGATGATTGGCGTGATCAGCCCTGCCGGAGTCGCCACCGCCACCGAAATATCGACATCCGTATAAAGCCGGATCGCCGTTTCGGTGAAGGACGCATTCGCCGCCGGAACTTTCTTCAGCCCCAACGCCACGGCGCGGATAATGAAGTCGTTGACCGACAGCTTATAGGCGTCCGAACGACCGTTCAGGTCGGCCCGCAGCGCCAGCAGCTTGTCGAGTTCGATATCCACCGTCAGGTAGAAATGCGGAACCGTTTGCTTGGCTTCGGTCAGGCGTTTGGCGATGACCTTGCGCATCGAGGTCAGCGGCACTTCGGTATAGGCCGGGCCGAACTCGGGCACCGGGGCTGGAGCCGCTTTGGCGGGCGCGGCGGCGGCGACCGGGGCAGCAGCTGCAGGCTTGGTGACGCCGCTGCTGATGGCTTGTTCGACGTCATGCTTGACGATGCGCCCATGCGGGCCGGAGCCGGCCAATTGGGCCAGTTCGATCCCGGCATCCTTGGCGATGCGCTTAGCCAACGGTGTAGCGAAGATGCGGGTACCGGGGGCCGTGGCCGTGGCCGTGGCCGCAGCGGTAACGGGGGTCGGTTTGGTTGCAACCGGGGTAACCGGGGCGGCAACGCCGCCCAAATTAACCGCACCGGCCGCGCCGGCGGCGGTCAGGGCAGAGGCGTCTTCCCCCTCCTCCAAAATCAACCCGATGAGTTGGTTGACCTTGACCCCCTGGGTGCCGTCGGGGACCAGGATCTTGCCGAGGATGCCTTCGTCGGTGGCCTCGAATTCCATGGTCGCCTTGTCGGTCTCGATCTCGGCCAGCACGTCGCCGGCTTTGACGGTGTCACCCTCTTTTTTCAACCAGCGTGCCAGGTTTCCCTCGGCCATGGTCGGCGAGAGAGCGGGCATCAGAATCTGGATCGGCATAATGCGGCGCTCCCCTTAGCGATAGCAGACGGCTTTGACCGCGGCGACGATGTCGTCGATCTGCGGCAGAGCCAGCTTTTCCAGATTGGCGGCATAAGGCATCGGCACGTCCTTGCCGGTCACCCGCGTCACCGGCGCGTCCAGCCAGTCGAAGGCCTGCTCCATGATCACCGAGGCGATTTCGGAACCGATACCGGCGAACGGCCAGCCTTCTTCCAAGGTCACGATGCGGTTGGTCTTCTTGACCGATTCGACGATGGTGTGGGTGTCGAGCGGACGGATGGTGCGCAGGTTGATCACCTCGACCTCGATACCGTCCTTGGCCAGGATTTCGGCGGCTTCCAGAGCCATGCCGACCATGCGCGAGAACGCTGTGATGGTCACCGAATGACCGGCCCGTTCGATCTTGGCCTTGCCGATGGGCAGAACAAAATCCGGATCGTCGGGAACGTCGAAGGTCTGGCCGTAAAGCAGCTCGTTTTCGAGGAACACCACCGGGTTGGGATCACGGATGGCGGCCTTGAGCAAGCCCTTGGCATCGGCGGCGGAGTACGGCGCCAGCACCTTGAGACCCGGGCAATGGGCGTACCACGAGGCGTAGCACTGCGAATGCTGCGCGCCGACACGAGATGCCGCGCCGTTGGGGCCACGGAACACGATGGACGAGCCCAACTGCCCGCCGCCCATATACAGGGTCTTGGCCGACGAGTTGATGATGTGGTCGATGGCCTGCATCGAGAAGTTAAAGGTCATGAATTCGACGATCGGCTTCAGCCCGCCATAAGCGGCACCCGCCGCCAGACCAGTGAAGCCCATTTCGGTAATCGGCGTGTCGATGACGCGCTTGGGGCCGAACTCATCCAGCAGACCCTGGCTGATCTTATAGGCGCCCTGGTACTGGCCGACTTCCTCGCCCATCAGGAACACCGCCTGATCGCGGCGCATTTCCTCGGCCATGGCGTCGCGCAAGGCTTCGCGCACGGTCTGGCGGATGGTCTTGTCGTAGGACTTTTCATCGGGCATGGCGACACTGGCCGGCGCGCACAAGCTTTGCGGGCTGCGGGCGTCGTGATCGTGATTGACCGGCACCGTCTTGGGGACAGGGTGGTCCATGGCGGTAGACAACGAGTCGGCGGTCTCACCGTCTTCCAGCAGCAGGGCCAGCACGGTGTTCACCGCGACGCCTTCGCTGCCGCCGGACACCAGGATTTTGCCCAGCACGCCTTCCTCGACGGCTTCCATTTCCATGGTCGCCTTGTCGGTTTCAATTTCGGCGAGCACATCACCGCTTTTCACCGCATCGCCTTCGGCCTTGAGCCAACGGGCGAGCTTCCCCTCGGTCATGGTCGGCGACAACGCCGGCATGAGAATCTGAACAGGCATGGCGTCCCCCTTAGGCTTCGATCAGGATGTCGGTCCACAGCTCGGACGGATCCGGCTCGGGACTGGTCTGGCTAAATTCAGCGGCCGCGCTGACGATGGCCTTGACCTCGCGGTCGATCTCCTTCAGGCCGTCCTCGGTGATGGCACCGTCATCCAGCAGCGTCTTGCGCATCTGATCGATGGGGTCGTGCTGCTCGCGCATCTTGGCGACTTCTTCCTTGGTCCGGTACTTGGCCGGATCGGACATCGAGTGGCCGCGATAGCGATAGGTCTGCATTTCCAGGATATAGGGACCGTTGCCGCCGCGCGCATGCGCCACCGCGTCCTCGGCGGCGGCCTTCACCGCCAGGATGTCCATGCCATCGACGGACTTGCCGGGGATGTTGTAGGCGGCACCACGCCGATACAATTCGGTCCCGGCCGAGGCGCGCTCGATCGAGGTGCCCATGGCGTATTTGTTGTTTTCGATGACGTAGACCACCGGCAACGCCCACAGCGACGCCATGTTGAACGACTCGTAAACCTGACCTTGGTTAACTGCGCCGTCGCCGAGGTAACACAGGCACACGCCGCCGTCCTCGGAATATTTGTGCGCAAAGGCCAGGCCGGTGCCCAGCGGCACCTGCGCGCCGACGATGCCATGGCCGCCGTAGAAACGCTTCTCGCGGCTGAACATATGCATCGAGCCGCCCTTGCCCTTGGAGTACC
>DATGZW010000548.1:0-5671 GCA_035297005.1 Patescibacteria group bacterium | reverse complement strand
ATTGGAAGACCCGACGATGGCGGACGACGCCGACTACCTTGCTTTCATCGACGACGATGAACGCGCCGCCCCCGACTGGCTGGCCCAGGCGCTGCGCACCGCTCGCGAACGGGCGGCGGATGTGGTGTTCGGCCCGGTGATTTCCCTGCTGCCGCCAACCGCGCCGCGCTGGCTCCGCGAGGGTAATTTCCATGCGCGGCCGCGCTATCCGACCGGTACTCCGCGTCTCTTTGGCGCGACCAACAACGCGCTGGTCTCGACCCGCCTTCTGCGCCGCCTGGAACCCCGCTTTTCCGCCGAATACGCCCATAGCGGCGGCGAGGACACCGATTTCTTCGCCCGGCTGGGACGCGCCAAGGCGGTCATGCTGTGGTGCGACGAGGCCGTCGTAAGCGAAGACATCCCCGCCGACCGTACCCGGCTGCGCTGGCTGGCGCAGCGGCATTTCCGCGGCGGCCAAGCCTTCGCCCGCATCTTCGTGCCGCATATGAGCTGGCGGGGACGCCTGACCTGGCTGGCCAAGCGCAGTCTTTTGTTTCTGGGCGGCAGCATCGCCTGTCCGCTGCTTTGGCCGCTGCGGCAACGCTGGGGAATCAAGGCGCTGCTGACGGTCGTCAACAACGCCGGTCAACTCACAGGCCTGTCGCGGTTCCGATACTACGAATACGCGGCATCGGCGGACTGATACGCCGCTGGCCGCAAGCGTTTGCCTGACATCTTTATCCTGAGAGGAAGCATGGCGAAATATCTGGTGGTGCTGTCGCAGCCCCGATTGGTTCATTACCGCGTCGATCTTTTCGAGCGGATGCGCCATCTGGCCCGCGAGCGCGACATTGATTTCCGGCTGGTGCATGGGCAAGCCTCGGCTTTGGAGCGGGTCAAGAAGGACGAAGGCGAACTGGCCTGGGCCGACCGGGTGAACAACGTCTTTCTCGCCACCATCGGCAGCACCGATCTGATTTGGCAGCCGACGCCGGCCTCTTTGCGCCAGCCCGACCTCTACATCACCGGCCATGAAAGCCGCATCCTGTCCAATTACGCTTGGCTGGCCCGGCGGCTGCGCGGCGGCCCGCTGGTGGCTTTCTGGGGCCATGGAGCCAACCTGCAAAGCAAGGTTCCCAACGGTTGGCGTGAGCGGTGGAAGCGCGGGCTGGTCAATCAGGTCGATTACTGGTTCGCCTATACACAGATGAGCGTCGATATCCTGCGGCGCGCCGGGTTCGATGGAGAGCGGATCACCACTCTCAACAATTCCATCGATACCTCGCAATTCCGCGCCCTGTGCGCCGCCGTCACCGACAAGGATTGCGCCGCATTGCGGAACGAGCTGAACATTCCGCTCACCGCGCCGCTCGGCGTGTTTTGCGGATCGCTCTATCCCGACAAGAAGCTCGATCTTCTGGTGGCGTCGGGCGACATCATCCGGGCGCGGCAGCCGAACTTCCATGTGGTGGTGGTGGGCGACGGGCCAGCGCGCGATTATCTGGCGCAAGCCAGCCGCACCCGCCCCTGGCTGCATCTGGTCGGGGTCAAATTCGGCGCCGAAAAGGCCGCCTATTTCCGCGCCGGTCAGGTCATGTTGAACCCTGGACTTCTAGGGCTGCATATCCTTGACGCCTTCTGCGCCGGCATTCCCCTGGTGTCCACCAGCAACGCCCTGCACAGCCCGGAAATCTCCTATCTGGAAAACAACGTCAACGGCCTGCTGACCGCCGGCACCCCCGAGGCCTATGCGGCGGGAGTGCTGCAAATCCTGGAAGATACCGGCTTCGCCCAGCGGCTCATTCAAAAGGGTCTGGAGGCCTCGCGGCTCTACACCGTCGGCGCCATGGCCGAGCAATATGTGGACGGCATCGCCCGTTGCCTGCAACTGGGACGGCGCGGCGCGGCTACGCTGGTGCCGGCCGAGACGCCGCCGTGACCCCCTCCCCCGCTCATTACCTTGATTTGCCAGACGAACCGCGACGCAAAGGGACCGCCGCCATGGACGCCACACCCGGACTTTCCGACATCATCTCGGCCTTGCAGCGCCGCAAATGGCATTTGCTGCTGCCGATGGCGGCGGTCATCGCCGCCTCGGTAGGGCTGGCGCTGTCCTTGCCGCCGGTTTACCGCTCGACCGCCACCGCCCTCATCGAAGAAGCCGAGATCCCCCCGGAGCTGGTCCATTCGACGATCACCACCTATGCGGAGCAGCGGCTTCAGTCGATCAATCAGCGCATTCTGGCGACGCAAAACCTGACGGAGATCATCACCCGGCGCAATCTCTACGCGGCGCAGCAGACCCGCGAGCCGATGAGCGACATCGTCAAGAAGATGCGCGACGCCATCTCGATGAAGATCGTCAACGCGGCGCAGGGCGACGGCGGCGGACGCCAGCAACACCCGATTATCGCCTTCAGCGTCAGTTTCGACGCCAACGAAGCGGCGACCGCGCAGTCGATCGCCGGAGAATTGGTGTCGCGTTTCCTTGACGAGAACCAGCGGGCGCGGCGCGAACAGACCGAGCAGACCAGCGCCTTTCTGAAGACCGAACTCGACGCAGCAGAGCAGCAGGTGCGCGCCGATCAGGACAAGATGAGCGCCCTCAAATCCCGCCATCCCGGCGCGCTGCCCGAGGATCTGGCCCTCAACATGCAGATGATCGAGGGCACCCAGCGCTCTCAGGAAGACGTTGGCCGCCAATTGCAGCGCGCCAATGAAGGGCGCACGGCGATCCGCATGCAGTTCGCCCAGTTAAAGCCCCTGAGCCAGCCCACCACCGCCGGGGTGACGGCTGCACCTGCCGGGACCGGCACGGGGCGCGCGCCGACGGCGAATGTCCCGCCCCCCAATCTGGCCTCGCCGGACAACCCCGCCTATATCCAGCTGCAAGTCGAGATGGACGGGGCCGATGCCGAAATCCGTTCCTTGATCGGTCAGCAGGACGATCTGCGCCACCGCATGACCGTCTATGAGGATCACGTCCGTCAGGCGCGAGCCATCGAGCAGGAGTATCAGGGGCTCAAGCACGAGTTGGACGACGCCACCGAGCGCTACTCCAACCTGCGGAAGAAGAAGCTTGAAGCCGATATGGCGGAGTCGGTCGAGCAGGGGCACCAGGGCGAGCGGTTCTCGCTGATCGAGCCCGCCGACCTGCCGCCCCGCCCGATTAAGCCCAATCGGCCGGCGGTGGTGGCGGCTGGCGTTTTCCTGGGGCTGCTGGCTGGGGCCACCACGGTCTTCCTGGCCGAGTCCCTCAGTCAGGCGCTGACCAGCCCCAAGCAAATCCTCCTCATCACCGGCAGCCTGCCCTTGGTGGCGCTGCCCTACATCATCAACAACGCCGACCGCCTGCATGCCCGGCTGCGCTGGGGGGGGGGGATCGCGGCGACCGCTGTCGGCATCCTGCTGCTGGCAGCTCTGCTGTTCCACCAGTTACCGCCCCTGGCCGGATGAAAACGACGACCAGACTTGATAGCGCCTATCGGCCACGACGGGATTGAGGGATTGCCATGGAACGGATGCAACGAGCGATCGAAAAGGCCCGCGAACAGCGGCAAAAGACCACGCCGCCGCCATCGGCTCCGGTGAAGCCGCGACCCACGCCAAGCGTGGCCGCGCAGACCCGCGCCGTTCCCCTTAGCGAGGCGACGCTGGCGCAAAACCGCCTGGTCGCCCGCTCCACCGACGATGCCGCCGCCGACATCTTCCGCGTTCTGCGCACCCAGGTGCTGCAACAGATGACGACGGAGGGATACAGCACCCTGGCCGTCATCAGCTGCAACCCCAGCGAGGGGAAATCCCTGGTGGCGGCCAATCTGGCGGTCAGTCTGGCGATGGACGTCAAGCAGACCGTATTGCTGGCGGATCTGGATTTCCGCCATCCCTCGGTGCATCGCTATTTCGGCATTGTCCCCGAAACCGGCCTCAGCGATTACCTGAACGACGGCACGCCGCTGGCCGATTGCCTGCTCAGGCCGGATCTGGAACGGCTGGTTCTACTGCCGATCAACAAGCCGGTGGACGGCCCGGCGGAAATGCTGGCAACGCCGAAGATGACGGCGCTCGCCCAGGAACTGAAGAGCCGCTACGCCGACCGTATCATCATCTACGACATGCCGCCGCTGCTGACCACCAGCGACACGCTTGCCTTTCTGCCGCATCTGGATGCCGTCCTGCTGGTGGTCGAAGAGCGGCGGACCACGGAGGACGACCTGAAACGGGCGATGCGCCTGCTGGCGGGCCACACCCTGATCGGCACGGTCGTCAACAAATCCGCGACCCCCACCTTAAGCGAAACCTACAACCGCCGCTGAGCCCGAGGTTGCCATGTACGAAGAATTCTTCGGCTTCAAGGGCCGGCCGTTCTCGCTGCTGCCGGACCCCGATTTCCTTTATCCCAGCAAGCGGCACCGCATGGCCTTGAACATGCTGGAATACGGCCTGATGACCCAGGCCGGCATCATGGTCATCACCGGCGAGGTCGGATCGGGCAAGACCACACTGATTCGCCGCTTTCTGAGAACGGCGGCCACCGACACCACCGTCGGGTTGATCACCAACACCTATTGGCCCGTTGAAGAAATGCTGAAATGGGTGCTGTTCAGCTTCAACATCGACACCCCAGCGACCGACAGCACCAGCCAATACAAGGTGCTCATGGAGTTCCTGCTGGGACAATACGCCGCCCGCCGCCGTTCGATTCTGATTATCGACGAGGCGCAGAACCTGGAGGTCAATGCGCTGGAAGCCTTGCGCCTGGTGTCCAACGTCAATTCCGAGAAAGACCAGTTGCTGCAACTCATCCTGGTCGGACAGCCGGAGCTAGTCGAAAAGCTGAAAGTCAATTCGATGCGTCAGTTCGTTCAGCGCATCTCGGTGCATTACGATCTAGAGCCGCTCGACGCGAAGGATACCGCCAAATATATAAAACATCGCCTGACCGTCGTCGATGGAGACCCTGACATATTCTCGGATGAAGCCTGCGCGGCGGTGTATTACCTGACCGGTGGCACTCCCCGTTTGATCAATACACTATGCGACTTCGCCCTGGTCTATGGTTTCGCCGAAAATCTGCGGCACATCGGCTATGAGCTTGTCCTCGACGTCGCCCGCGACAAACTGCGCGGAGGCCTGAGCCCCTTGCGGCCCATCCCGGCGGATTTGACCGATATACAGTTGCGTCACGTCATTTTGGATAAACACATCAATCAATTGTCGATGTAATACGGGCAGCAATGGCGGCCAAGCCGGACCTGCGGAAATTCACATAAAGTATTCGCCTGCATTACGCGAGGAGCCGATCCCGTGACGCCCTTCCTCACTTTCATCGTGTCCGCCTTCATCACCATGCTGGCTATACCGGTCTTGGTGCGTCTTGCTCCTCGTTTGGGGCTGGTGGATCTGCCAAATGCCCGCAAAGTTCATACCCAGCCGATTCCCCGCTGTGGCGGCATCGCCATCGCCATCGGCAGTGCGGTTCCGATCTTTATGTGGGTGGAAATAGATCACTTCACCATAAGTTACCTTATCGGCGCTGCAATAATACTTATTTTTGGCATACTGGATGACGTTAAAAACATAAACTATAAGTGGAAGTTCTTCGGCCAACTCCTCGCCATCGCCGTTATTATTTTGGGGGCCGGATCTATTCAGCATTTGCCGCTGTTCGACGGCGAGGCCGTGCCGG
>DATGZW010000547.1:0-2627 GCA_035297005.1 Patescibacteria group bacterium | reverse complement strand
CCCTTGGTCAGCGGGCAGACCAGGATTTCCAACAGTTTGGGATCGACGCCGGGAGCGCGGTCGGGCATGGGGCCTTCCTTATTGCTTGGTGTGGGTCTGTCCGTTCTGCCGGTCGGCGACGGACATTTCCATGAGGGTGATCAGGGTGTTGGCGCGGTTGGCCGAATCGGCGCATTCCAGCAGCGCCTGCTTCTCGCTGGGTTCGAACGGGCAGACCATCGGCAGCGAGACCGTCAGATTGCGGTCGTCGGCGCCTTCGATGGCTTTCCAGTTGAGATCCATGTTGTGCAGTTTCAGATAGGGCTTCAGCACGGCGAACAGGCGCGGGCGGTCCAGATGGACCTCGGTGATTTCATCCAGATCGGCGCGGAACGGTTCCCAGTCGGCGACCACGCGCCGATAGCCGCGCAGGTTGTCGACTTCCGACGATACGCGGAAGCGGCAGACGCCGGTAACCGTCATGACGATGCGCCCGTCCTCGGTTTCGCTGAACGACGAGATGCGTCCAGCGCAACCCGTGTCATAGAGCGGCGGTTCCTGCTTATCCTCGACCGTGGCGCTGGGCTGAATCACGCCGATCAGCCGGCCCCAGCCCAAGGCGTCCTGGACCATCGCCAGATAGCGCGGCTCGAAGACGTTCAGGGGCAACCGTCCTTCCGGCAACAGCAGCACGCCGGCCAGCGGAAACACCGGCAGGATGTGCGGCAGGTCTTCCAGGCGGGGATGGAACGGTCGGGGATCCATGGCTTAGGCGAACAGCAAAGAGGACAAACGCTTGCGCGTGGCGATGGTCAGCGGATCGATGGGGCCAAAGGCCTCGAACAGCTTGACCAGTTGCTTGCGCGCGCCGTCGTCGTTCCAAGTGCGGTCACGGCGGATGATCTCCAGCAATTCATCGACGGCGGCCTCGCGTTCGCCGGCGGCGAAATAGGCCATCGCCAGATCGAAGCGCGACTGATGATCGTCGGCGTTTACCGCCACGGCGCGGCGGAACTCAGCCGCTGGGCCAAGCTTGGCAGCTTGTTCGGCCAATTCGATGGCGGTGCGGACGGCGACCACGTCGGCATGTTTGGCGATGTCGGGGGGAAGGGTGGCCAGCACTTCCTTGGCCTGCTCGACCTCGCCGGCCTGCATCAAGGCGCGCAGGGTGCCGCCGATGGCGGCGACATTGGTGGGCTCCTGGGCCAGAATTTCTTGATAGATTTCCAGCGCTGTGGCGACGTCGCCTTGCTCCATGAATTCCTTAGCCTGGGCCAGGGCGTCTTCGATGCCGTTGTCCTCGGCGGTCGCGCCGCCCAGAGCGGTGACGAAGGTGCGTAGCTGGCTTTCCGGCAGTACGCCGGCAAAACCATCGACCGGGCGGCCATCCTTGAAGGCATAGACGGTGGGAACCGACTGCAGACGCATCTGCGTCGCCAGCTGCTGGTTCTTGTCGATGTTGACGCCGACCAGACGCAAAGCGCCCTTGCTGTCCTTGACCAGCTTGTCCAACTGGCCGATCAGGGTCGTGCAATGGGGATCGCCGGCCACCCAGAACACCACGATGACCGGAGCCTGCGACGAGGCTTCGATGACGTCGACGACAAAGGTCGCCGCGCTGGTTTCCGGTATGGACCCGCCTGCAGCCGGCTTCCCGCCTGCTGTGCCCTTGTTAAAAAGGATCTCCATTTGTCCCCTCGATGGTGCCTGTATCGCAACCCATAGATGGACCGCCACGCCACGGCTGGCAAGCCCAAAGGACGGCTTTTCACGGCAATCGACGAATGGGCAAAAAAAGTGCTTGCAAGGCGTCCGATAATCCCTATTATCCGGGCTCCCGACGATGCCGATCACGGCGGAGACGAGAAATTGAGCGGGCGTAGCTCAGGGGTAGAGCACAACCTTGCCAAGGTTGGGGTCGAGGGTTCGAATCCCTTCGCCCGCTCCAATTTATCTCAGGGAAATCAAGTAGATAAGGGCGGCCAGTGGCCGCCCTTTCTGCTTCCCCGGCCAATCCCCAGACATCGGGGAAGCATGGGGGAAGCAGCCGAAGGCGCAGTTTCGCGCCATTTCGGCTGCAATCGGCGGCAAGAGCCGTGGCGGAATCCCACCTTATGAGCCGATAATCGCAAGCCACTTCGTCCACGGTGTGGACAGTCGCGCGTCCGCCTCCAGCCTGCTTCCCCGCCCATCCACAACGCCCAAATTCTGCTTCCCCGACAGCTTCCCCGGCCTCGAAAAGAGGCGGGCCCATGCGGCCCCGGTTCTTTTGGCCGCGACGGCGCCGTCGCGCCTAGCGGCGGGGTTCCCTGAGGAGCTCCGCCCCTGGCGCGCGCAAGGGATCGCTGCCGCTCGGCCGGCGGCGTCTCCCCGGCCTTCCGCGCCCGCCGACTAGGTAAAATCTCTCACTCTTCCTATCAGGCTTGTGCAGCCCGGGTGATCCCCCTCACCAAGGAGACCACCACTTTGTACGCCAGCGACCGCGACGTGTTTTTGTTCCTGGTCGACGACACCCACCCCATCGAGGCCGGCAAGCTGGCCGATGGTTCGCCCGATCTCTATTTTCGCGGCTTCTATTGCTGGAATTCCGAGGTGGGTTCGAAGAGTCTGGGCGTTGCCTCGTTTTATCTACGCGCCGTCTGCCAGAA
>DATGZW010000546.1:0-3614 GCA_035297005.1 Patescibacteria group bacterium | reverse complement strand
GAGGATGCTGTTGATCCGCGCCTCGTACTCGATGAAGCGGTCGCAACCGGGAACGTCGTTCAGGGTCCAGGTGGTTTCCCCGGTGATGCGGACGGCCGGATAGAGGGAGTCTTTACACTCGTCGTGGAAACTGCGCAGGTTGTCCAGCATGCGGTCGGGCAGAAACTGACCGTCGGGGGCATAGACCTCGCGAGCCCGCAACGTCCGTAGCTGGCCATTGCGCCCCGCAGTCGGCAAGTGGATGCCCATGCCCTCCAGGTACTCCTCGACCGACCCCTCGACGTCGGCGAAATAGGCGACCAACTCGCCCGCATCGATGCCGGTATTGACGAAGCGCGCCATCACTTGGCGCCGTTCCTCGTCGTCGTTGTAGATGTAGCACAGGTGAATTCCGGCGGGATGAGTCTGCGATATGCAATCACAAGTTTCGTCGTGGTTGGTACTCATGATGAGCGCCTCGATGCGTCTGTGGTTGTCAAAGGCGATGCGAGCAACACTATATTCCCTCGGCCGACTCGACGCGAGTGTTTACCTGAAACAGGCATAGACATGCGAAACTGGCTTTGATCGGACATTCAAGGGCCGATTTCGTTCTTTTGCAGCGACCTTACTATCCGTCCGTGCATTAGCATTGAATATCTTAATCCTGGATGTGTCGGACCGTCGAGGGAATGATGGCAACCTTCTCCGCCAAGGCCGAGACGACGAAAGCCGCCTGCGAAGCCCGATCATCCCAGTCCCAACGGCCCCCGATCAGCTTGAGAAAGACAGAACCTGTTAAGCGGCTGAACTTCCTGCACTGCGCCGCCCTTGGGAGTGGCGCTTGGTGGCACTTGGGGCAAGTCGACCATGAAGCACGACCCCCGGCCCGGTTCCGACCGCAGGCTGATCGGGTGCCCCAGGAGCGCGCAAAGGCGGACGACGATCGACAAACCAAGCCCGAGACCTTTCTCGCCGTCCTTTTGCACCTGGCCGATCTGGTAGAATTCCCGGAAAATATCCTCCTGATGCTCCTGGGAAATGCCGATGCCGGTATCCAGGACGCAGAGGCGCAACGTACCCTGGCGGCGGCGGCAGCCAATCAGGATTGCTCCCCGCTCCGTGTAGCGCAGGGCGTTCTCGATCAGGTTGCGCACGATCCGCTCGAGCAGGGTCAGGTCGGTGCAGGTCCAGGCGCTTGACCCGACCGTGCGGAATGACAGCCCCTGGCTGGCCGCCCGCGACGAATATTCCTCGGCCATCCTCTCGATGACACGACCCACCGACACCGCTTGAATGTCGACCGCCGTGGTTCCTGCGTCGAGGCGGGAGATGTCGAGCAGGACGGTGAGGAGCCGCTCCAATGCATCAAGGGATGACGTCATGGTCTGCACCACCGGTGCCGATGGATGGCCCTTCAACTGGTAGGATAGGGCCGTGTTCAGTAACATCAGCGCCTGAATGGGCTGACGCAGATCGTGGCTGGCCACGGCGAGGAACCGGCTCTTGGCCTGGTTGGCCCGCTCGGCCTCTTTCTTGGCGGCGCGCGCCTCCTCCTCGGCATGCTTGAGGTCGGTGATGTCGATATTGAGGCCAGAAATCCGCAACGGCGTCCCGTCCTCCGCATAGGTCACCTGTCCGATCCCCATCAGCCAGCGGACACCCTGTTCGGGATGGCCGACACGGAACTCGACGCGGAAGCTCCGCTCTTTCCGTTCGGGCATCATCCGCGTCGCCTCGCTGATCCGCTCCCGGTCCTCCGGCACCACTGTCGAGAGCCATGTATCGAAACTCGGCGGAACGCTGCGGTCCAGGCCGGTGAGGCGGTAATATTCGTCCGACCACCGCACGCGGTTGGTGGGGATGTCCCAGTCCCAGAGGCTGGCGCGCGCCCCCTCCAGCGCAAACTCCAGGCGGGCCTTCGCCTCTTCAAGCGCTGCCATCACCTGCTTGCTTTCCGTGATATCCTCAACGATGGAAATCCGGTAGGCGGGATCGGCATCCACCGCCAACGACGAGGTCACGCGCACGCAGACCAGCGTTCCATCCTTACGCTGGTAGCACTTCTCGATGACATAACTGTCGCGTCGTCGCGCCAGCATTTCCCCCAGCAGCCGCCGCTCGATCTGGTGAAATTCCGGGCCGGTGACATCCTTGAAGCGCTTGGTCAGCAATTCGTCGCGGTCATAGCCAAGCATCTCGCAAAGACGCCCATTGACATCCAGCAACCTGCCGTCGAGCGCCACCTGGGCCATACCCACCGCCGCCTGCTCGTAAATGGTGCGAAAGCGAATCTCGTTCGCGACAAGGGTCTGTGCGGCTTGCACCCGCTCGTTCAACGCACCGACCAACAGCAGGGAGCCACCATTCAGGCACAGCAACAACAATTGGAGCCATACCAACGGGCCGATGGCCTCGCCTTGGGTGATCGTGACGGTAAACACAATAGCCAATGCGGCCGCCAGCGCCATCACCAACACCGTCTCGCGGGGCCGCAGGCGAAGCACGGCCCAGAGCACCGGGAGAAACAAAAATGGGCTGATCGGCAGATGCTCCACGCCGAGGATCGCCAGAGCATCGGCGTACCGGTAGGCGACGCTGACGGCGACGACCGCCAGCGTCAAAACTCCCAAGAACTCGACCGGGCGATGCGGAAGCCTCGCCGAGGCTCTCGGACCCAACCAAGCGAGCATCAGCGGCAGAATCACCAGCGCCCCCATGAAATCACCCACCCACCACACCAGCCAAACCCAAGGGAGGCGAGCCCAGCTCGAAAACCCGCCCAGGGTCAGACTGAGGACACCGCCGCTTGCCGAGGGCAATGGGGCCAGCACGGCAACCGCCAGCAGAACCAGGGCGTCACGGAAGCGAACGACCTCGCCCCACACCCCCATGCGACGTAATGCCAGCGCGCCCAGCACCGCTTCCAGCGTGTTGCCGACGGCAATCCCCGCAGCGACCGGCATCGGATCACCCACCAACGTATTGGCGGCAACGGCACCGAAGGCGATGGCGGGCCAAAGGCGCGGACCCCACAACGTCAGTGCGGCGATAGCGAAACCGGTCGGCGGCCACACCGGAGAGACGGTGCCGTGAACGAAGGCGACAGTCAGGCTCAGCCGGGCAACCACCACATAGGCGACCGTCAAGGCCGCGAAGCGCAAATAAGGCATCCTCCCAAGCCTCCAGAAGAGGTGCCATTCGACATGGTGCCTGTGGGGAAGCTTGGATAGCCGAAAATGCCCGCCCTCCCCCAATGCGGGAGGCCCTCTGGGTCGCCTGGGCAGGGATCCACAACCGCAGAACCGCATGGTGAGGCTCCGGCCCCTCCATACCAATTCGTAACCAAGGTCGGAGATCTCGAGGATTTCACAGTGATGCGTCAGGCGGTCGAGCAGAGCGGTGGCCACCACCGGGTCGCCAAAGGCCAAATTCGTGGTAACGATTCTACAAACAGGGCGAAGAGCAGCGCAAACTCATCCATGAGGTCCTGGATCCGTCGGGCGAAAAGCTCCATACCGACGCCGACAGGCTCATCGAGCCCGCTCGCTGGCGGAAAACGAGGAAGGCAACCTTTCCGACGATCAGGTCGATTCCGCCCAGATCATTTCCGATAGCGGCACCCATCTGCTGCG
>DATGZW010000545.1:0-3452 GCA_035297005.1 Patescibacteria group bacterium | reverse complement strand
TCCCGACAACCCGTGGGTTGCCTGGGCGGCTCGCTCAATCGCCGCAACCACCAGCCGGGCGCCGGTGATCTTGCCGAATATCGGCGCGTCTCTGCCGAATGACTGTTTCGCCGAGGTGTTGGGGCTACCGACGCTATGGGTTCCGCATTCCTATCCCGGCTGCGCCCAGCACGCCCCCGACGAGCATCTTCCGCAGTCCCTGGCGCGGGACGGCCTGCTGATCATGACGGGGCTGTTTTGGGATCTGGGGGATGAGGCGATCAAGACTCCAGGGACCGTGCCCTTGGACGTGAGTAACATTGTGTGTTAAAGCTTTCACTAATGTCAGTATCATCCCGCACAATTTTTTCGTATGGAGCCATCGTGGGAAAGCTTGGGACGCTGCTTACCGTAACGTTAGGTCTTCTTGCGATAGTAATGCAGGATGCGATGGCGGCTCCGCAGCAGCACGATGAACTGGTCATCGGCATCAACGAGCATCCGCCGACCTTGATGCCGCTGAAGGAACCCGCCTGGGTGTCCAACTATTTGTTGGGTTTCATCAGCCGTCCGGTCAGTGGCTGGGATAGCCGCGACAGCGAAATCTGTTTCCTGTGCACCGAGATCCCGACCTTCGAAAACCAGCGTGAACGTATCATCACCCGCCCAGACGGCAGCAAGGGGGTGGAGGTTCGGATTACCTTGAAGGACAATCTGTTCTGGGGGGATGGCGAACCGATCACGGCCAAGGATGCTGAATTTACCTTCAAGCTGCGGGCGCAATGGAACGCCGGCCTGAAGTCTCCGGCCTTCGCCGCCGTGGAATCGGTCAAGGCGCTTGATGAGCGGACTTTCGTGCTGACCTTGGACAAAGTACGCTTCGGAAACGAGGCATGGTTGTGGAAGGCCTTTCTGCTGCCCCACCATATCGAGGCGGCACTTCTCGAAAAAGCCAAAACCCGCGCCGAGTATGAAAATGTCCTGTCTACCTATATCACCGCGCCGAACACGCCCGGCTTATGGAACGGCCCTTATATCGTGGCCGAGGCCAATGTCGGCGAGTCGCTGACGCTGAAGCCCAATCCTTATTGGCAGGGCGAGAAGCCGCATTTCAAGAAGATCATTCTGAAATTCGTCAGGCCGGATCAATATGTCACTAAGTTGCTTGCCGGAGACTTCGATTATGCTCCGGGTGAGTTGGGGATGTCGGCGATCGAAGGTCTGAACTTGCTGAAAACCAAGGCCGACGTCCTTGATATCAAGTTCAAGCAAAGTAGCCGGGTGTTCTTTCTGCTGCCCAACCACACCAATCCTATTCTAAGCCGGGTGCCGTTGCGCAAGGCGCTCATGCTGTCCCTCGACCGCGAAGATATCGCGAACAAGCTGTTGGGCGACAAGCAGACGGTGGCCGATACCATGATCGCCCCCGGCATGCCCGGCTATGATCCCAGCGTGTTCCGCTATCACTATGATCCTGCGGCGGCGGCGGTGCTGTTCGATCAGGAAGGCTTCAAGTTGGGCGCCGATGGCGTGCGGATCAATGCTGCCGGACAGCGGTTGTCCTTTGACATGGTTGCCACCCTGATGACTGCCGCTAGCGCCGAAATGGTCAAGCAGCAATGGGCCAAAGTCGGCGTCGAGATCAAGGTTCGCCCAGTCGAGGTCAAAGCCTTCTTCGAGACGGTCAAGAGCGGCGAGTTTGCGTTCATCCTGTACAATCACGTGATCTCGCCCGGCGCCATCCCCGCCTGGTTCCTTTCGACCGAGGCCATGGCGCGGCCGGGCGCCGGCGATCAGAACAGCAACGCCTTTTGGCTGTACAATTACTCGCGTTACTCCAACCCAGAAATGGACGCTCTGACGTTGAAGCTGGAGGAAGCCAAGACGCCCGACGAGCGGATTATCATCTGGCGGCGTTTTCAGCAGCTCTATGTGGCGCAATTGCCGGGATTCCCGATCATGTGGAACATGGAATGCTATGCCATGCCGAATTGGCTGACCGGTGTCGAGCCGACCGGGCATACCGTTCCATCAAGCTACCACGCAGAGTTGTGGAGGGGTGATTTGTAGTTGTTTACATGAAAAATTTACAATTAAAACGAATGTATACCGTTGCTCTGGTAATGGTTGATAGGTTATGAAGGCGGGATTGTCGCTCATTTCTGAGGGGTCGCGATCCAATGCTTCATGTCCCGCGATCCGACCTCGCGCCAAGCGAAGCTCTGGCAGATCCTGGTGACGAGCGGCCTTGGCCCTTGTCGCCGATGCAAGAGAGAATAGCCGTTATCGAGCGGCTGGAGCGCGGCTCGCCGCTCAATAACGCCCCCTTTCTGCTGTGCCTGACCGGACCATTGGACGCCAGCCTGCTGACGGCGGCGTTGCACCATATCGTGCAGCGTCATGACGCCCTGCGGTTGCGTATCGTCGACGAGCCGGGACGTGGCTTCGGCATGGTTTTGCATACTGAAGCGGGACCGTGTCTGGAGCATGTCGATCTGTCCGGCTTGGCGATGGGGGATGGCGAAGCCCATTGCCGCGCCGCTGCCGAGGCGGAGGCCAAGCGGCCCTTTGACATCGAGTGCGATCCATTGATGCGGGCGGTGCTCTATCGCCTGAGCGGCGACCGGCATTTTCTCTTCCTCAACTGGCACCACATCATCATCGATGGCCGGTCGATCAATATCATTCTGCGCGAAATGGCCCAGGTTTACGCCGCGTTGCGGGCTGGCGCCGAACCGGTTCTGCCGCCGCCGCCGCATCGCTTCCGCGAATTCTCCGGGCGGCGGTGCAAGCGTGCCGACGACGGCGCCGACCAGCGCCGGGCGTGGTGGCGGCAACATCTGACCGTCACGCCGCATAGCTTCGACCTGCCCAGCGATCGGCCGGCGGCGGCGGCGCGCAGCTATCGCGGGGCGGCGGTCGATCTGGTTTTGCCGGGGGCGTTGGTCGACGGCTTGCGCCGTGTTGGCCAGCGCCACGGCACTTCGTTATTCGCGGTGCTGCTGGCCGGCTATGCGCTGGTGGCGGCACGCTGGCGCGGCGATGGCGATGCGGTGATCGGCGTGGTCGCCTCTGGCCGTACCTCGGACGACATGGCCGATCTGGTCGGGGTATTCCTCAACCTGCTGCCGCTGCGGGTCGATGTGGCGGCGCAAGCGTCGCTCGGCCAGCTTCTTGATGCGGTGGCCGAGCATCTGCGCGCGGGAGTGCGTCACCAGGATATGCCGCTGGAGGACATCCTCGGCGCGGCGGCGGGAGGGCGCGGGGCGGCGGTTCCGCAAATGGCGATCAACTATCGCTCCTACGACATTTCCGCCTTTACCGCTCTGGGGCTGACCGCCTCGATCCGCCGCTTGCAGACGGACACCGCGCTGTTTCCGCTGGGCTTGGTGGCGGAAAAATGGGGCGACGAGTTGCACGTCTATCTGGAATACAGCACCGAGATGTTCGATGCCGCCACTATCGAGCGGTTG
>DATGZW010000544.1:0-9722 GCA_035297005.1 Patescibacteria group bacterium | reverse complement strand
CGATCCCGGCCTGCGACAGCTGCGCCAGGGTCGCCTCGGTGATCTCGTCGCCGGCCTCGAAATAAACCTCGCCGGTCTCGATGTTGATCAAATCCTCGGCAAAATAATGATCGACGAGATCGATCTCGGGCGCCAGCACTTCTTCGAGCCCAGCGTCCTTGAGACGCTTGGCGATGCGCGGGGTCATGCGCTCGCCCGCGGCGAGCTTCACTTCACCGGTCGCCGCGTCGATCAAGTCGTTGCTGAGCTTGCCCTTGAAGTTCTCGGGGTCGAACGGCGCGGTCCAGCCGAGCTTGCCGCGGCGATAGGTGATCTTGCCGTAGAAGGTGGAAAGGATCTCCTCCTTCGTCATGCCGAGAGCCTCGCCAGGCTGCAAGGTCTTACCCTCAGCCACGCGATCGGCGCGCTTTGCCTCGGTTGTCACATCGTCCAAGGCCAGCAGCAGCGTCGTCGCCGGCAGCTTGCGGCGCCGGTCGATGCGGACATAGACGTGGTCCTTGGCGTCGAACTCGAAATCGAGCCACGAGCCGCGATAGGGAATCACCCGCGCGGCGAACAGGTACTTGCCCGAGGAATGCGTCTTGCCCTTGTCGTGGTCGAAGAACACGCCCGGGCTGCGGTGCATCTGACTGACGATGACGCGCTCGGTGCCATTGATGACAAAGGTGCCATTGGCCGTCATCAGGGGCATGTCGCCCATGTAGACGTCCTGCTCCTTGATGTCACGGATCGACCGCGCGCCGGTGTCTTCGTCGATGTCCCAGACCACCAGACGCAGGGTGACCTTCAGGGGGGCGGCGAAGGTCATGCCACGCTGTTGGCATTCCTCGACGTCGTATTTCGGCTGCTCAAGCTCGTACTTGACGAACTCAAGGGTGCCCCGCTCGGAGAAATCCTTAATCGGGAAGACCGATTTGAAGACCTCCTGCAGGCCGACATTGGCACGGGTCTCCGGAGGCGTATCCATTTGCAAGAAATGATCGTAGGAGCTTTTCTGCACCTCGATCAGATTGGGCATGGGTGCGACCGAAGGAATGCGCCCGAAGTTCTTACGAACGCGCTTCCGTCCCGTGTAGGATTTAGCCATTGCCGCTCCTCGTAAACTCGTCGGTTAGGGTCCCGCGATATCCTGCCCTGGCGTCCCGAAGCGCCGGAATAGCGATCATCGGAACGGGGGCGTCCGGTGCCCGACGAAGGGCTATCCGGTAAAAATCGTCAAACTAATCAGGTCGTCAGGTGGGGTTTCCCCCGCCCTCCCCGCCAAAATAGCGGCGGAGTTTAGTCGATAGCACAAGCGGCACAAGGCCGGGTGGCGACCACGCGAATGCGCATGTCGCCACCCGGCCTCAGCCTGGGACTCTCAAGCAGAGATCTTACTTGACCTCAACCTTGGCGCCGGCTTCCTCAAGAACCTTCTTGATCTTAGCGGCTTCGTCCTTGTTCACGCCTTCCTTGACGGCCTTGGGAGCGCCCTCGACCAGGTCCTTGGCTTCCTTGAGGCCCAGACCGGTGATCGCGCGCACTTCCTTAATCACGTTGATCTTCTTCTCGCCGGCTTCGACGAGGATCACGTTGAACTCGGTCTGCTCTTCGACAACCACCGCGGCAGCGGCGGGACCGGCGGCGGCAGCCACCGGAGCGGCGGCGGAAACGCCCCACTTCTCTTCGAGCAACTTGCTCAGTTCAGCCGCCTCGATGACGGTCAGGGCAGAGAGGTCATCAACCAGCTTGGCAAGATCGGCCATATTAACATACTCCAGATAAGGCTTGATTCGGGGATTTGGTAGTAGGCTCTAAGCGGCCTCGTCCTTCTTCGCATACGCGGCCAGCACTCGGGCGACTTGAGCGCCCGGAGCTTGCAGCACGCCGGCGATACGGGTAGCGGGGGTCTGGATCATACCCACCAGCTTGGCACGCAGCTCGTTCAGCGACGGCAGGGCGGCGAGGGCTTTGACCCCATCGACATCCAGCTCGATGCTGCCGAGAGCGGCGCCAAGAATGACGAGCTTCACGTTTCCCTTGGCAAAGTCGACAACAACCTTGGCAGCCGCCACCGGATCGGTCGAATAGGCAATCGACGTCGGTCCAACGAACAGGTTGCTAAGGGCTTCGAACTTCGTTCCCGCCAGGGCGAGACGCGTGAGCCGGTTCTTCGTCACCTTGAAACCGGCGCCCGCTGCGAGAATCTTGCGGCGAAGGTTGGTCATTTCGGCAACCGTCAACCCATTGTTATGGGCGACGACAACCAGACCGGCCTCGACGAATTTCTCGTTCAACGATGCGACCAGCTCTGACTTTTGTTTGCGGTCCACGTTGGTCTCCACTAAAGCACCGGGTTGCTTGCGCAGCCCGGGAACTTCGCCTTGGTCCCCATCGCAACCGAGGCAAGCCCCGACCGCGATGCGGTACCGGTTGGCCTGTCCCAGAATTCAAGCCGTAGACTCACCCGGAAAAACCGGGGTCGCAATAACGGTTTCAACTCTGTCTATGCGGGCGGCTTGCGCCTTCAAGCCTCTGGCGAACCCAGAGGCACCTGCAGTCTCGGACAGGGTACTCCGCCGCTCGGCCGAAGCCGGACGGCTTGCCCCGCCCCCACCGAAATGGGAGCGGGAAACTTTTGCCTTAGGCGATGCTGGTCAGATCCAGCTTGACGCCCGGGCCCATGGTCGAGCTGACCGAGACCTTTTGCAGATAGGTGCCCTTGGCACCCGTCGGCTTGGCCCGGCTGATCGCATCGATGATGGCCTTCAGGTTCTCGACCAGAGCCTGCTCCGAGAAGCTGGCCTTGCCGATACCGGCATGCACGATACCGGCCTTTTCGGCACGGAACTGCACCTGACCGCCCTTGGCGGCCTTGACGGCCTCCGCGACGTTCTGGGTGACGGTGCCGAGCTTGGGGTTCGGCATCAGGCCGCGGGGGCCCAGCACCTTACCAAGACGACCAACCAGACCCATCATATCGGGGGTGGCGATGCAGCGGTCGAAATCCATCTTGCCGCCCTGGACGTCTTCGGCCAGGTCTTCGGCGCCAACCACGTCGGCTCCGGCAGCACGGGCTTCGTCGGCCTTGGCGCCCTTGGCGAACACGGCGACGCGCACGGTCTTACCGGTACCATTCGGCAGATCGACGACGCCACGAACCATCTGGTCGGCGTGACGGGGATCAATGCCCAGGTTGAGTGAGACTTCGATGGTCTCGTCGAACTTGGCAACCGCACGCGCCTTGATCAGGGCGACGGCATCGACGAGGGGGTAGAACTTGTTGCGGTCGAGTTCCGCATAGGCGTTCTTCAGTCGCTTACCAACAGCCATCTGCTTACTCCACCACCTGGAGGCCCATGGAGCGCGCAGAGCCGACGAGCATGGCCGAAGCCGCCTCGACGTCATTGGCGTTCAGGTCCTGCATTTTCTTCTCGGCGATCTCGCGGATTTGCTCCATCGAGACCTTGCCGACGAAGCCCTTGCCGGGAGTCGTCGCGCCCTTCTGCACGGCAGCGGCCTTTTTGAGGAAGTAGCTGACCGGAGGGGTCTTGGTGATGAAGGTGAAGGTGCGGTCGGCGAAGGCGGTGATCACCACCGGAATCGGCATGCCAACTTCCAGACCCTGGGTCTGAGCGTTGAAGGCCTTGCAGAATTCCATGATGTTCAAGCCGCGCTGGCCCAGCGCCGGGCCGATTGGCGGCGACGGATTGGCCTTGCCCGCCGGAACTTGCAGCTTAATAAAGCCGACGATTTTCTTTGCCATCTCTTTACCTCGGTTTGCATAACCCGGGTTGGCGGTTCGGCCGTGGCAGGCCTTCCGCCGCTACACCCCGCCGCGCCCCATGGCCCGGCGGGAATTTCAGTGTCAGACTTTTTCGACCTGCGAGTATTCCAACTCGACCGGGGTCGAACGACCGAAGATCGATACCGCCACCTTGAGGCGGGCTTTCTCTTCGTCGACTTCTTCAACCAGACCGTTGAAGGAGGTGAAGGGACCGTCGCTGACCCGAACCTGCTCGCCCACCTCGAAGGTGATCGACGGCTTGGGCCGCTCGATGCCGTCCTGAACCTGCTTCATGATGCGGGTCGCCTCGGCTTCCGAGATCGGCGACGGCCGACCCTTGCCACCCAGGAAACCGGTCACCTTGGGGGTGTCCTTAACCAGATGCCAGGTCTCGTCGCTTAGGTCCATCTTGACCAGGACATAGCCGGGGAAGAACTTCCGCTCGGATGCGACCTTGGTGCCGCGACGAACCTCGACAACCTCTTCGACCGGAACGAGGATCTGCTCGAAACGCTCGGACAGGCCCTTTTGCTCGGCCTGTTCGCGGATCGACTGAGCGACCTTCTTCTCGAAACCGGAATAAACGTGAAGCACATACCAACGATGGGCCATGGTCAGGTCAGGCTCCCAGCCCAAAGATCAGTTTGACTGCCCAGGCGAAGAACTGGTCCACCAGCAGGAAAAATATGGAGGCGAAAACCACCATAACGAAGACCATCGCCGTCGAGATGGTCGTCTCCTTGCGGGACGGCCAGCTGACCTTGGCGACTTCCTGCCGAACCTGGCGGAAAAACTGCCCTGGGTTGATCTTTGCCATAACTCTCGATACCTGCGGGCTCTAACGACGACGGAACATTCTACGGCGGGTGGCAGGAGTGGAGGGGCTCGAACCCCCAACCCCCGGTTTTGGAGACCGGTGCTCTACCAGTTGAGCTACACTCCTAGACCCGCGCGCCGTCGTCCCGTTGGGGACGACGGCGGTGGAAAGGTCCGCGTGACGGAGCCACGCGTTATATACTTACTCGATGATGGATGCAACCACGCCGGCGCCGACGGTACGGCCGCCTTCACGAATAGCGAAGCGCAGGCCTTCGTCCATGGCGATCGGGGCAATCAGCGTGACGACCATCGACACGTTGTCGCCCGGCATCACCATCTCGACACCTTCGGGAAGATCCACGGTGCCGGTGACGTCGGTGGTGCGGAAGTAGAACTGCGGACGATAATTGGTGAAGAACGGCGTGTGACGGCCACCCTCTTCCTTCGTCAGCACATAGGCTTCCGCGTTGAACTTGGTGTGCGGCGTGATGCTGCCGGGAGCCGCCAGAACCTGGCCGCGCTCGACGTCTTCACGCTTGGTGCCGCGCAGCAGCGCGCCGATGTTGTCGCCGGCCTCACCCTGATCGAGCAGCTTGCGGAACATTTCAACGCCGGTGCAGACGGTCTTGACGGTGTTCTTGATGCCGATGATCTCGACTTCCTCGCCGACCTTCAGCACGCCGCGCTCGACGCGGCCGGTCACCACGGTGCCACGGCCGGAGATCGAGAACACGTCTTCGATCGGCATCAGGAACGGACGGTCCTTGGCGCGCTCGGGCTGCGGAATGTAGGCGTCGACCGCCTTCATCAGCTCAAGGATCGCGTCATGCCCCATCTCGGGGTTCTTGTCCTGCAACGCGCAGACCGCCGAGCCCTTGACGATCGGAATGTCGTCGCCGGGGAAGTCGTAGGACGACAGCAGCTCGCGGATTTCCATCTCGACCAGCTCGATCAGCTCCGGATCGTCAACCAGGTCGACCTTGTTCATGAACACCACCAGCGCCGGCACGCCAACCTGGCGGGCCAACAAGATGTGCTCACGGGTCTGCGGCATCGGGCCGTCGGCGGCCGAAACCACCAGGATCGCGCCATCCATCTGCGCCGCGCCGGTGATCATGTTCTTCACATAATCCGCGTGGCCGGGGCAATCGACGTGCGCGTAGTGGCGGTTCTCGGTCTCGTATTCCACATGCGCGGTCGAGATCGTGATACCACGGGCCTTCTCTTCAGGCGCCTTGTCGATCTGGTCGTACGCCGTGAAGGTGGCGCCGCCGGTTTCCGCCAGCACC
The DNA here is from genome assembly GCA_035297005.1 of Patescibacteria group bacterium. Lineage (GTDB taxonomy): Bacteria > Pseudomonadota > Alphaproteobacteria > Rhodospirillales > Magnetospirillaceae > DATGZW01. The sequence goes on along the minus strand of DATGZW010000544.1, from coordinate 3,848 downwards.
TTGGTGATCGCCGCCGTCAACGAGGTCTTGCCATGGTCCACGTGACCGATGGTGCCGACGTTGCAGTGCGGCTTGTTCCGCTCAAACTTTGCCTTCGCCATTTTTCATCCACTCCGTCTTGCAATCCAAGGATCAGCCGGCCAGTTTGGCACGGATCTCGTCGGACACGTTCTGCGGCACTTCGCTGTAGTGATCGAAGTGCATGGTGTATTGGGCTCGCCCCTGGCTCATCGAGCGCAGGGAATTCACGTAGCCGAACATATTGGCCAGCGGGATCATGGCGGTGACGACCTGGGCGGAGCCCCGGCTGTCCACGCCAGTGATCTGGCCACGGCGACCGTTTAGGTCGCCGATCACGTCCCCCATATAGCTGTCGGGGGTAACAACCTCGACCCGCATCACCGGCTCCAGCAACTTGGGCGCCGCTTTGGCGACACCCTCGCGGAAGGCGGCGCGGGCGGCGATGTCGAACGCCAGAACCGAGGAATCGACGTCGTTGTAATCGCCGTCAATCAGGGAAACCTTGAGGTCGATCACGGGAAACCCGGAGACCACGCCGGTATCAAGGGCGCCATGCAGCCCGGCTTCGACGCCCGGCATAAAATCATGCGGCACCGCATCGCCGGCCGGCTTGGAGTCGAAGACATAACCGCTGCCGACGGCACCGGGCTCGAAGCGCAAGGTGATGCGGGCGTACTGCCCCACTCCACCCGCTTGCTGCTTCAGCGTGTAGTCGCAGTCATAGGGCTTGGTGATAGTCTCGCGGTAGGCCACCTGGGGCTTGCCGACCGTGGCGTCCACCTTGAACTCGCGCTTCAGGCGGTCGACGATGATTTCCAGATGCAGCTCGCCCATGCCGCGGATCACGGTCTGACCGGTCTCCGGGTGGACGGCGGTGCGAAAGGACGGGTCCTCGGCGGCCAACAGCGCCAGCGCCGCATCCATCTTGTCCTGGTCGGCGTCGGTCTTCGGCTCGACGGTCACTTCCATGACCGGCTCGGGGAACTCCATGCGCTCTAGGATAACCGGATGGTCGGGGCTGCACAGGGTGTCGCCGGTCGAGGTATCCTTCAGCCCCGCCAGAGCGACGATGTCGCCGGCGAATGCTTCTTTGATATCTTCACGGGAATTGGCGTGCATCAGCACCATGCGGCCGACGCGGTCGTCCTTATCCTTCACCGTGTTGTAGATAGGGTCGCCCTGCTGGATCGCGCCCGCATAAATGCGGACGAAGGTGAGCGTCCCGGCAAAAGGGTCGTTCATCACCTTGAAGGCTAGACCAGCGAAGGGTTCGGTGTCGACGGCGTTGCGGGCGATCTCGGTCTGGCCGTCGATACCGACGCCGCGAATGGCGGGGATGTCGAGCGGTGCCGGCAGATAGTCCACCACGGCGTCCAGGAGGGGCTGCACGCCCTTGTTCTTGAAGGCCGAGCCGCACAGCACCGGCACGAAGCTCATGTCGATGACGCCCTTGCGGATGCAGCGCTTGAGGCTGTCCAGGTCTGGCTCGTGGCCGTCGAGATAGGCCTCGGTCGCGGCATCGTCGATCTCGACGACGGCTTCGATCAGGCGCTTGCGCCACAGCGCCGCCTGCTCGATCAATGCGTCGGGAATGGGGGCGTCATGGAAGCGGGCCCCCAGGGCGTCCTCGGTCCACAGCACGGCGGTATTGCGCAGCAGATCGACGACTCCGACAAAGTCGGATTCCCCGCCGATCGGCAATTGCAGGATCAACGGGCGGGCACCCAGGCGATCCTGGATCAATTCGACGCAACCGAAGAAATCGGCCCCGACGCGATCCATTTTATTGACGAAACAGATCCGCGGCACACCGTACTTGTCGGCCTGACGCCATACCGTTTCGGATTGCGGCTCGACACCAGCAACGGCGTCGAACACAGCGACAGCACCGTCGAGCACCCGCAGGGAACGTTCGACTTCAATTGTGAAGTCGACATGCCCCGGGGTGTCGATGATGTTGATGCGATGATCGCGCCAGAACGTCGTCGTTGCCGCCGACGTAATGGTGATCCCCCGCTCCTGCTCCTGCTCCATCCAGTCCATCGTCGCGGTGCCTTCATGCACCTCGCCGATTTTGTAGGACTTTCCGGTGTAGTACAGAATCCGCTCGGTCGTCGTCGTTTTACCGGCATCAATGTGCGCCATGATGCCGATATTACGATAGCGGTCGAGTGGGGTCTGGCGCGCCATCTGTATGTCCGAAGCTTCGGTCGACTACCAGCGGTAGTGCGAAAAGGCCTTGTTGGCCTCCGCCATACGGTGGGTGTCTTCGCGCTTCTTCACAGCGGCGCCGCGGTTGTTCGCGGCATCGAGCAGCTCGCCGCCGAGACGATCCACCATGGTGGTCTCGCCGCGCTTGCGGGCGTGGTCGATCAGCCAACGGATGGCCAGAGCCTGGCGACGCTCGGTGCGGACTTCGACGGGCACCTGATAGGTGGCACCACCGACGCGACGCGAACGGACTTCCAGGGCCGGCTTGACGTTGTCCAGAGCCGTGTGGAACAGCTGGATGGCGTCCTGCCCGAGCTTCTTCTCGATCTTGTCGAGGGCACCATAGACGATCGCTTCCGCGGCCGACTTCTTGCCATCGAACATCAGGCAGTTCATGAACTTGGTCAGCACCACGTCGCCATACTTGGCGTCGGGGAGCACTTCGCGCTTCTCAGCGGCGTGACGACGAGACATGGGCTTCTATCCTTACTTCGGACGCTTCGCGCCGTACTTCGAACGACGCTGGCGACGATCCTTGACACCCTGGGTGTCGAGCGTGCCGCGGATGATGTGGTAGCGAACGCCGGGAAGATCCTTGACGCGGCCGCCGCGGATCATCACGACGGAGTGCTCCTGCAGGTTATGACCTTCGCCAGGAATGTAGCTGGTGACTTCAAAACCATTGGTCAGGCGCACGCGGGCGACCTTACGAAGCGCCGAGTTCGGCTTCTTCGGGGTCGTCGTGTAGACGCGGGTGCAAACGCCACGCTTCTGCGGGCAGGCCTGGAGAGCCGGAACCTTATTGCGAGCCACCTGAGGTTCGCGCGGCTTGCGGATCAGCTGGTTAATCGTCGGCATACATCATTCCCTTTGCCAAGACAGGCACAACGATAAAAAACACCCATCGGAGCCCAAGGCATCCGGGGCTTCTTCCGGGTGTCTCACGCCGACCCGTTCGGCGTTTTTGTGTCGATTCGATGAGTCCAGGGCAGCACGGTTTAGGCTGGAAACCTACCACCAGCTCCCCAAGAGGGCCGGATGATAGGGATGGCTCCATGCTCCGTCAAGCGAATCTATGGTTGCCTTGGACCCGATATCACGATTATGCGGGATTGCCCGCCGAAAGAACGATTCCTGCACAACGATAACCATTTGCGCAACAATATACCCAACCCGGTCGGACGATACCGCAGTTTTCCTACGATGCTGCGGAACAGGCCGCTGCTGGCCGCGACGTCCCGCAGCGCACGCAAAAAGAATGGCCCCCGCCCTTGCGGGAGGGGGCCACATCTCATTGTCCCGGATGCTCCGGGCCGCCGATTACTCGGCCGCCGAAGACGAGGACTCACCGCTGGCGAGAGCCGGGGCCGAGGCGTCCGCATGCGGCTCCTCCAGCTCCTTATCACGCTTGGCGGCGATTTCGCGCAACCGGTTCATCACCGCGCCGGTACCGGCGGGGATCAAGCGGCCGACGATCACATTTTCCTTCAAGCCCAGCAGCGTATCGACCTTGCCGGACACCGCCGCTTCCGTCAGGACGCGGGTGGTTTCCTGGAACGATGCCGCCGAGATGAACGAATGCGTCTGCAAGCTGGCCTTGGTGATGCCTTGCAGCA
>DATGZW010000543.1:0-3799 GCA_035297005.1 Patescibacteria group bacterium | reverse complement strand
TGTCAGGGAAGGTTTGGAGCCGCGCCCGCTCGCGATTGGTCAGCGCACGATTCTCCGCCCAGTGATACATATGAGTTCCACCGCCACCGGAGGCCGTGAGCGTATAAGCCGGGCGGTCGGGGTCGAGGCGCTTGTAAATCGTGCTGATCTTCGCCCCTTTGACGTTGAGGCGGAGGTGAGCCGGAAGGGTGTCATTGACCGACCAGAGGTTAGCCCCCGCGGGAATTTTGGAAAGGCGCTCGGCGACTAACGGAGTCGGAATCGGCAGTTCATGGTTTGCCGCATTAGCCGGAATCGGTGGTTCCGTCAGGGCTTGGCGCGAAGTGACGACAGCACCGCTCGGCGCAGGCACACGGAAATTCAGGCCCAAATCCTGGCGCACTCCGACCAGGAAAATACGATGACGGCTCTGAGCGATACCATACTCCTCCAGCTTGTAGAGGTGTGCCGTGACCCGGTAGCCAGCGTCTGCCATCTCCGTGATGATCTGCTTCATCGCCTCGCCACCGTTTGCGCTCGCAAGGCCGGAAACGTTTTCGGCGACGAAGAACTTCGGCTGACGGGTGCGCAAGAACTCGACGGGATAGCGGTAGAGCGGGCCAAAATTGCCGTTTAGCCCCTTCTGTTCGCCCACGGTCGAGAAGTCGTTACAGGGGAAACCAAACAACAACACATCGACATCAGGGAGCGTCGACATGTCCAATTTGCGGATATCGCCGCAGATGACGCTTTCGGGGGAATCGGGGCAGATGTTTTGACGGTAGGTGTGGCAAGCATCGGCGCTGGCATCGACCGACCAGCGATGTTCCATTCGCTGCGGCCCCTGAAGCAGATGAGCGGCGGCGTAGGAAAGTCCGCCAGCGCCACAGAAAAATTCGCCGAAGGTGAATGTTTCGGTTTTTTTGGCAGCAAGGTCGGCGACGACAACCAAATCCACTGGGCTGGTGACCACCTCCTGCAAGGTGAGCGAAACACCCAGCAGAGCGGCGAGTTTGAGCATGCCAGCCAGATGCACCCGCGGATTACCGGATTCGATTTTTGCCACGGTCGGCGTGCTGACGCCGGACTGCCGGGCGGCCCCACGCTGAGAGATACCGAGGCTCTTGCGCAACGCCGCCACCTGCGTGCCGAAATTGCCGCCCTCGGGCGAGCCGTCGGCTTCCAGATGAAGTCCAAGCGGGCCGGAAACCGCAATGACGGTGTCCATGCGACCATGACCGAGTTCCAGATTGTGGACGGCCCCCTTGGTCAAACCAGCCGCCGTCGCCAGTGCCTGCATCGACAACTTGGCGCACTCGCGGGCTTGGCGGATGGCTTGCGCGATACCCTCGCCCATCTTGCAGGCCAGGGCTTCAGTCGCCGCCACCGGCTCGTCGCGGTCAGTGACGGCAATGGCCTCGACCAGCGGTAGAACGGGGGCGTCCTCGGTCACAACAACAGAGGACGTAGCCACTTCCATAACCATCTGGGCGACGGAGCAAGGGATGGGGGCGGTCATCTCCTGCACGGTGGCCGGACACGCCACCGCATGCGGGGGTTGGGTGTCGGTGACTACGGCGGTGGTCGGCGGGACGTGATCGGCATCAACTGCGGCGGCGCGGGTCGCGATAAATTCCTCGATGTCGATGGTCTCGCCGTCGCCGATGTTAGCGGCGGCCATCCGGGTATCGGTGGTCTCCTGAACCTTCTTCTTGGCGGCCTTGGGCGCTTTGACCGGCTGCTCGGCGACTGCGGGGGATGCAGTGGGTAGCTTGGCCGCCGACTTGCGACGGGTGCGGATGTTGGCGGTGTCAGTCGCCACAGAGACCAGCATCTGACCAATGGCCCGGCCCAAGGCGGCGGGCCAAGCATTGCCGACTTGGCGATACTGCGGCGAAGCGGTGTCGCCAGCGATGACATAGCTGTCGGGGAGACCTTGGATTCGAGCGCACTCCCGCACGGACAAAAATCGACGCTCTTCGGGATGCGTGAGCAGGTTCGTCCAGTGCCCAGGGTCACACACCACCGTAGGGCAAGGCTCGTCCCCCGATGGCTTCCGAAAATAGGCCCCCTTGCCGTTGTACTGCTGGCAGATTTCCGGGGACAGGTCGCGGACATCGCCGCCAGGCGGCACGTCTTTGAGGTATTGCCACAGGTGGTCAGTGATGCCCCGATAGGGCCCAGGGTCAATCAGGTCGCCGATGGCATTACGTAGCGTTCGCCAGCGACGGTCGGGGTCTTGATGATGCTGGAAGTGGGTCGGATGCGGCAGGAAGATATTCTCATTGTCGCGACTGGCGACCAAGATGAGGCGCGAACGATATTGCGGCGCGCCATAGCTCACTGCATCAAGCACACCATGGATGACGGTCTGGTAGCCGATTTCTTGGAGACGATTTTTGATATCCTCCACGACCGTCGGCGAGTTCAAATCCGTCGGATCTAGGCGCATTTTTGCGAGGTCAGGTGCATTTTCCATGACCACGAAGCGCGGACGGGCGGCACGGACGACGCTCAAAAACGGGATGTACAGCAGACCACGCGGGTCTGCTGTACCGAGGCGCTTGCCAGCGCGCGAGAAGCTCTGGCAGGGCGGCCCGCCCATCACCACGAAAGCCTCTCCGGGCTGAAGGCCAGCAGACTCAAGGATGCCGTGGCAATCGGGGGCAGCATCGACCATGGCGGTGATGTCGCCCTGGAGGACAGGATGTTTGTAATTTGCGCGGAGCGAGGCACAGGCCAGCTTGTCGATCTCAAGGCTGACGGCGGTCTCGATACCTGCCAACTGAAAACCGTATTCGGCGCCACCTAGGCCCGAAAACAGGGAGATGGCGCGGAAGGGGGCGCTGGCCGTCTTGTCATTTTCATGGCTGACAGAGACGGCCAAACCAGCGGCAGCGAGACCGATGTCGGAATTGCCACCGCAATAGAACAAAGAGGGAGCGCTCTTCGCCGACGTAAGGGCGTTGAGCTTTGCAGAACAGAACAGGGAATTGGCCATTTTTGGCTATCCCAGATGCGTGCTCTAGCATCTGAACGGTCTCTGCCTGACCGAAAGAAAGCTACTTGGCAGAACGGATAGCCAGTCGAGCGACGCGCTCCATTGCAGGGGCGACAGTGGGCTAAAAACGCTCTTTCGTCAACATTTTTATCCAGCTGGTCGCTAATGACCTTTGTTTTTTGCCAGCTCCGCCCTGCGTCAAAACGAAAGCGGCGGCTTCGATACCCTCGAAGCCGCCGCAAAACGCTGTAACGGATGAAAGACTCTTGCTCTTGCGCCTTAATGGCCCCTGCCTGGGCTTACCCGAGTAACTCGGGAAGGCACGGCGACCCAAAACAGGGCTGCGTCACCTGGCAGAACAGGTAGCTCCCGGAGTGATGACCTCCCGGTGCGGGTGCGAATCATAGCTAAAACATTGCCGATGTCAACGGTATTTACGGACTTAACGCAGACAATCCATTTTTGCAGGATCACCCGAAGACGATGGCGCCAACGCGATGCGCCTCGATATCAGTGGTCAAAAATCGTAACGGCATCCCGGTGGGGGTGACTAAATAGACTTCGTCGCGGTCGCCCGCAACCAAGCGATACAGGCCCGGCGTCGCACCACCGCGCACATAGACGAGGTCTCCTGGGGCCGACGGATAAGATGGGGTGACAAGGATGCAGTCGCCTACGCGCGACAAAGGCTCCCAGTCGGCGGTTGCGACCGGCACAGCGTACATCTTTGGGTCAGGGCGCATTGGCAACACCCCCGCCGCCGCCAAGCGAGCATCGCCGCTGTCTGCTCTGGGCCGCGCATCCGCCTGGATTTCCGTG
>DATGZW010000542.1:0-6236 GCA_035297005.1 Patescibacteria group bacterium | reverse complement strand
CTCTTCGGCCAGCGTCACCACCGATTGCGCCAGCGATTCGCGGCAGATGTCGACCGGCAGATAGCCTTGCGCCCGTGTAGCGTCGAGCAAGGGCCGCGCCTTGGCGGGGGTGCAGCCGCCGAACTCCAACAAGCGCGGGCAAGTGCCGGTAAGGGCTGCTATTTCGGATGCGTAACGGTCAAGGAGATGGGTCTCGGTGCGGGTCTGGTAGTACTCGTCGAGCCCACAAATCTCTTCGAACAACTCGGCCCCACGCCGATCATAGAGAAAGCGGCAGGGAATGTGCCGGGGCCGCCGGGCCAAGCCGCGCAGGACGGCGGCGCGAAACTCGGGATCGGAACGATGGAGAAGATCTCGCCGGCTCATCCATCCTCCGCCAGTCTGATCCCGGCGAACTGCCAACGGGCGTTCGGCGGAAAGAAGTTGCGATAACTGGCCCGCAGATGGTTAGCCGGAGTAACGCAGGAGCCGCCGCGCAGCACCATCTGGTTGACCATGAACTTGCCATTGTACTCCCCCAAGGCCCCCGCCCCCGGTTTGTAGCCCGGATAAGCGGTGTAGGGGCTGGCGGTCCATTCCCACAGATCGCCGAACATCTGCGCCGGAGTCCCCGTTGCGGCCAGCGCCGGCAAAGGCCTCAACAGCCCCGACGCCAGATCGTTGCCGGCCAGCGGCAGACTGGCAGCGGCGCTTTCCCACTCGGCTTCGGTCGGCAACCGCTTGTGCGCCCAGCGCGCATAGGCGTCGGCCTCGTAGTAACTGACGTGGGCCACCGGGGCGGCGGGATCAAGCGGCTGCACCCCGGCGAGAGTCAGGGCAAAGGGTTTATTGTCCTGCCAACGCCAGTATAGCGGCCCGCTCCAGCCTTGCTCTTGCACCGTGTCCCAACCGTCTGACAGCCAGAACTCGGCGCGCCGATAGCCGCCGGCTTTGATGAAAGCAAGGTATTCGCCATTGGTCACCAGGCGCGAGGCCAAGCGCCACGGCGGCAGATAGACCGGATGGCGCGGGCCTTCGTTGTCGAAGGCGAAGCTATCCGTGCTGGTATGACCAATTTCGACCATGCCGCCCGGATAGCCGATCCACGCCAGCGCCGACGGCGGGCGCAATTCCGCCACCCGATAGGGGCGATAGGCGGGAGCCAGCGGGTTCTGCGAAAACAGATGCAGGATGTCGGTCAGGATCAATTCCTGATGCTGCTGTTCATGGGCGATGCCCAGCGATATCCGCGGCACCAACACGCCCCACTCCTCATCGACCGCGTTCTCGATCAACTCGACCACCGCTTCGGTCACTTCGGCCCGCCAATCCATCACCTCGGCCAGACCAGGGCGGGTCAGCAGCCCTCGGCGCGGGCGCGGAAAGGGATGGCCGAGCGTCTGGTAATAGGAATTGAACAGCGTCACCCAGTTTGGCCCCTCCAACTCCAGCGGCAGGAAGGTGGCGAAGAACCAAGTGGTGTGCGCCAAATGCCATTTGCTCGGGCTGGCCTCGGTCATCGATTGAGCGCCCATGTCCTCGGGCGTCAGCGTCTCGGTCAGCGCCTCGCTGTCGAGGCGGGTGCGGCGGAAGCGTTGCGCCAGAGCCTGACGCGACGACAGCGGTGACAGCTGACTCATTGGGCATGGTCTCCGGGTTCGACGGAGGACGGCAAGCGCAAGGCGGTGGCGGCGGAGGGAGAGAAGGGCAAGGCCAGTTCGCGGCAGATGTCCATCAACTGGTCGGCCCGATGGACGCAGCTATGCCGCGCCAGGATGGTCCGCCGCGCATGGAGGCCGATCTCCGCCCGCAGTTCGGCGTCGTTGACCAGAGCGCGCAAATGCCGTCGCATCTCCGCCGCATCGCGGGCCAGCAGGAAGTCGCGGCCCGGCGTGAACAGCCCGTCGCAATCCAGCCACGGCGCCGACACCAGCGGTACGCCGCAGGCCATCGCCTCGAACAGGCGGATCGACGGCAGCCCCGGCAACAACCGGCAGCGCGCCCGGCTGGGGACGTGCACGGTACAGCGGAACTGGCCGAGGATCGACGGCACCCGGTCATGCGGCGCCCAACCGCCATAGACCACCCCGGCCTCGGCATATTGGGCGGCGGCGGCGGCGGGGATCGGCGGGCCATAGGCCTTGGCCCGCAAACCCAGCAGCCGCACCGGCTCCAGCAGATAATGGCGCAACTCGACGCCGCGATCCTGATCGCCCCAAGCGCCGAAGAACACCACGTCGCCCTCGTGCTCGCCCGTGACCGGACGGAAGCGGCCGGTATCGGCGGCATCGGGCCAGACCCAAACGCGCGCGGCCAAGCCGAAGGACTGGCACAACTCGGCCACCGCGCGCCCCGCCGCCAGCACGCCGTCATAGCCGGACAGATCGAACATCCCAGGGGCGAGTCCCTGTAAGGCGGCATGGCGGAACAGCAGGCGATAACCGCCATGATGGCGGCGGTGATGGCCGATGCGGGCAACCTGAGCGGGCGAGAGGCCGTCATGGACGATGACCAGGTCGGCGTCCTCGCACACCAGTTCGGGCGGATCGTCGGGTCGGCACAGCCGCAGCCGATGCCCGCGCCGCAGCAACTCGCCGGCCACGCCTTCGAGAAAATGCGACGCCCCCGGAGCCGACATCTGGGCATAACACACCACGCCAAGAACCCACGGCGCACATATCGGCTGGTGGTCGCTGGCGTCGTTGGTCATGGACCCTCCCCGGTCGCATCGGACTCCGCCATTTTGGCGGTGTTAACGAAATATTGGGATGGCGAGAGGAATATGAAGACCCAGACTCATATCCACTTGGCTAATACCGTCAGAATAACAGGGGCATTCTTTGGTCCGGTTGCCCACGCCCCGCCGATGCCCTTAGCATGTGCATATAAGAACGATCGAACCGAATAGGGAGACCGTCATGCAGGCCAAGACTGTTTTGTTCCCCGAAGCGATTCTAGCCGCCGCCTTGCTGGTGGCCTTGCTGTTCCAAACGGCACCAAGATTCTTCTGACCGCGCAGGCGGCATCGGCGCGGAGTGGGAACAGCTGCCGCGCTGGTTCTGTTTACAGCGCAAATGTTCCGATCGATACAAGACCGGCCCACCGCAATCCGGTGGGCGGCGGTCGTTGTCCCTGTGGGGCTACCCCTTGAGCCCATCTTCTTATCATCGCGCGGCCTCCTCACCTGACGAGACATCCGACGGGTGACAGGAGCGGCATTAAATAACGCCGCATTGCAACGTCCATACCCGTCAGAGCCCGTAATACGCCCTTGTATTCAAGGTGGTGGTAATGACGGACTTCGCCAATATGGTCTCGGAACACATCCCCAACCTTCGACGCTATGCCCGCGTCTTGGTGCGCGACTCGATCCACGCCGAAGATTTAGTGCAGGATTGCCTGGAACGGGCAATCTCCCGCGAGCACCTGTGGCAACCAGGAACCAACCTGCGCGCCTGGCTGTTCACCATCCAGCACAACCTTTACATCAATCAATATCTGCGCCGGGGAGGCACCACCACGTTGGTGCCGTTGCTGGAAGAACACTCCATGGTGTCCAGCCCGCCGCGACAATTCCACAGCATGACCTTGCAGGATCTGGCGCGGGCGTTCGACGGCTTGCCGCGTCAGGAACAGCAGGTGGTGCTGCTGGTCGGGTTGGAAGGCATGCAATACGAAGATGCCGCCCAAACCTTGGGCGTGCCGATGGGAACGGTCAAATCGCGGCTGTCGCGGGCCAGGCGGCGCTTGCGCAAATTGATGGATGGCGAACTGCGCATGCCGCCGCGTACGGGCAAGCCGGTGCGCGGAGCCATCGAAGCGATGCCCAAGGACACAACAAAGCGCCCTTCCCCACCAACGGCGGAAGGCGCCCGCGGATGACGCCTCCCCCTCCCGTCTTTGGGCGAGAAAGGCGTCTATGTCACTCAGGCGACGGGGCGAGCATGGGGGCGTCGCCGTGAGCGGATGCTGCCTTTAGCGGCTAAGGGGAGCGACTTCGCTGGTGGTCAGACCCAATTGCGAGGCGGCAACCACCGCGCGGGTGCGGTTGTTGACGTTCAGCGCCTTGAGGATCGCCGTGACATGCAGCTTGACCGTGCCTTCGGCCAATTGCAGGACGCGGGCGATTTCCTTGTTCGACTTGCCCTGACCGAGCAAGGCCAGAACTTCGCGCTGACGCGGGGTCAGGAACGAGGCGGCGTTTTCCGGACCGTTGCCATTGCCGTTGCCATTGCCGCTGCCGTCCGAATAGGAACCGTCGGCGTTCTGGTCGAGCAGGGCCGGCGGCAGATAGACGCCGCCCGACAGCACCAGCTTAAGGGCGCTCAGCATGACGCGGCTGCTAGAGGTCTTGGGGATGAAACCGGCGGCGCCCAGATTGACGGCCTGCAGCACATGGCGGCGGTCGTCCGAGGCGGACAGTACGATCACCGGCACGTCGGCGGGCAGAATCTGACGCAGGGACTGCAAGCCTTCACCCCACGGCATGCCGGGCATCGACAAATCGAGCAGGACGATACTGATTTCGGGTTCCGACTCCGCCAAGGCCAGGGCTTGCGGGTAATCGCTCGCTTCAACGATGGAGACGCTGCCATCAAGCTGTTCCAGGACATGACGCAGGCCATCACGGAAAAGCTCGTGATCGTCGGCAATCAGAATCTTCATTGGTTTCTCGCTCACTTGCACGATACCCCACCCCTTTGTCAGTTCACCCATATCGCCCTCGCCGTTTAGAGGATATCGCATCGCCAAAATGAATGCGACCAGCTTTGTTGCACCTGCGAAAATATGGAAATCGGCAAGGAATGCAATATGCTCTTAGAGAGTCCTTAATTCCATTACCATGGTCATAGGCCCAAACTATCCTTTAGGGCATGACCAAAACAAATGACACACGCACGCTCGACTTATACTGCATTTCTGACAAAAACACCTTAACTCACCATCCAAACGACTACTATCCAACCGAGACAGACTGATCCTCTAATAGTTGTTGCAAGGCAGCGCGCAACTTATCCGGACGTACCGGCTTATGCAGAAGCGACAACCCATGCCCTGCCGCCTGCCGCAAGCGCTCGGGCGAGGTATCACCGGTAATCAAAAGGGCAGGAACATCCTCGCCCAATAGCGCCCGCAAGGCGCGAACCACTTGCGCCCCGGTGACATCGGCGCGCAGCCGATAATCGGCGATGATGGCATCGGGCATGACCTCGGCAGCCTTGACCGCCTCAACGGCGTCGTCCTGGCCTTCGGCCACGGCGACCCGACAGCCCCAGATTTCCAGGATAGCGCGCAAACCATCTCGTACAATAGAGTCATCGTCGACAACAACCACAAAGCGCCCATTGAGCGGGTCGCGGACCTCTGGCTCGACTTCGGCCGCCCGCACCAGCGCACGGCCATTGGCCGGCACCACCACCGAAAACACCGAGCCGCGATCGGGTGTCGACAGCAGCTCGATGCGGTGCCCCAACAGGGCTGCCAGACGATCGACGATGGCCAGCCCCAGCCCCAACCCCTGGCGGCGTTCGCGCTGCGAAGCCCCCAGTTGGTGGAATTCGCGGAAGATTTCCCGTTGCTCGGCCAGGGGAATGCCGCGCCCGGTGTCCCACACCTCGATGCGCATAAAGTCACCACGCCGCCGCACGCCGACGACGATGCCGCCGTTATTGGTATAGCGCACGGCATTGGACAGCAAATTGCGCAGAATGCGTTCCAACAAGGCCGGATCGCTGCGCGCCGACGCCGAGGTGCTGACGAAGCGCATCGACAGCCCAGCGCTTTCAGCCAGCGGCACATATTCCAGGGCCAGCCGCTTGAAGAGTTCCTGCACCGAAAAGCCGACGCAATGCGCTTCGACCACGCCGGCATCAAGCCGCGAGATATCGAGCAGGGTGTCGAGCAAATGCTCCAACGCCTCTAGAGACCCTTCGATCTTGCCGACGATGCTACGGATATCGTCGGGCAGCGGGCGCTGCGCCAAAGTAGCGACGAACAGCCCCAGCGCCTGCAAGGGCTGACGCAAATCGTGACTGGCGGCCGCGAGGAAGCGGGTTTTGCTATGATTGGCCTGTTCCGCCGTATCACGCGCTTCGCGCAGCGCGTCCATCATCAGATGGCGGGCCTCGGAGGCGCGCTGTTCGGCCTCGACCTCGGCGGTGACTTCCATGGCGACGCCGCGATAGCCGGTGAACCGCCCATCCGCCTCGAAGGCCGGCTTACCGCTGACCCGCAGATAATGCAGATCGCCGCGATGG